>JAGOHU010000156.1 GCA_017995975.1 Negativicutes bacterium | reverse complement strand
TGGCTTGATGGCTAGTGAATTGGGAATTGATCCGACTTTAGCGAAACGTGGCGGACTCCTGCATGATATTGGGAAAGCTATCGATTTTGAAATGGAAGGTAGCCATGTGACCATCGGAGCAGACTTTGCTCGTAAATATAAAGAAAATCCAGATGTAATTAACTGCATCATGGCTCATCATGGGGATGAAGAACCACGGACAATTGCGGCAGTACTCGTAGCTGCGGCAGATGCAATCTCAGCTGCTAGACCGGGAGCCCGTCGTGAAAGCTTAGAGACCTATATGAAGCGATTACGCCGATTAGAGGAGATTTCTGATGAGTTTGTAGGAGTCGAAAAAACATTTGCAATTCAAGCAGGTCGTGAAATTCGAGTTATGGTAAAACCGGATGCAATCACCGATGATTCGGCTGTATTGTTGGCTCGGGAAATTTCAAAGAAAATTGAAGACGAGCTGGAATATCCAGGCCAAATTAAAGTAACTGTGATTCGAGAAACTCGGGCGGTAGATTACGCAAAATAGAAGATGAAAGTGATGAGGGAAGCGACATTGTCGTTTCCCTTTATTCTTGGGGAGGATTTATGACAGACGAAACTCGGAATTTATATGGGGTTAATTTTCTTGTGGCATTGTTGACTCGCTTTCCTGAATTAGATGAAGTAAGTTATTTGGGAAGTGAATCACGAGTGAAGTTGGGAATGGATTTTTCGCCTCAAGGGGATCGAGAATTACTTTTTCAAAAATTTGAAGTAGAATTTGAACAGATCATCAAGGCCTTTGGTATGCTTGAGGCATCTTCGCCAACGAAGGCTCATGTGGAGATTCGGTCTTTAGGCGAGAAGTGGTGGCAGATTTCTATCTTATTTTCTTTGCGAGAGATTCAGCTTTCATTTTTACTTTTGCTGATTCCTTGGTGGCGAGGAATATTGGAGAGCTGTGAATTTACTTCGATTAAAGAATTGGAAAGGCTTTCGGAGGACGAAAGACTTTTTCAAGAAGAGATGATCGAGAATACACTTCAAGGATTGATTAATGAAAAAGTGGTGGTGAATCTGCAAGGAATTCGCGAAAATAACCAGATTTTGGTATTTCAAAAAAATAAGTAAATCAATTAAAGGAGTTTTCAAATAAGTATAGAAATAGATACTCAAGGATTAGTTTTAGCAGAATCGCGGAAAGAGTAATTGTTTTTTTACTCCAATTTTACGCAAAACGAGGAGGATGCTCCATGGAAATTCTAAAAGTTTCAGCGAAATCAAGCCCAAGCTCAGTTGCCGGTGCCTTAGCAGGTGTATTACGAGAGAAGGGGGCCGCAGAAATTCAAGCAATTGGTGCTGGAGCCATTAACCAAGCGGTTAAAGCGATTGCGATCGCTCGTGGTTTTGTAGCTCCTCATGGAATGGATTTGATTTGTGTACCTGCATTCATGGACATTGTGATTGATGGGGAAGACCGGACTGCGATTAAATTAATTGTTGAACCCCGATAATAAGTATTACTGAAAGCAGGTCGCCGTTTGGCGTCCTGCTTTATTTTCTTCTTTTTTCCTATGTTTGTTTAGGGAGAAATTCAAAGATTGGATTGAGTTAGCGAGATGAGTAAGTGGAAGACTGATTGGCATTTACACACGACCCATTCGGATGGGATATTGACAGTGGAAGAGTTGATCCGAGAGGCTCAAGATGCCCAGCTAACCCATTTGGCAATTACGGATCATGATTCATTGGCCAATTGGGCTAAGATGGATCAACTGAATAGGGCACCTTCGATTTTTACAATTCCGTCAGTGGAATTTGGAGTGGAGGTGCCTCATTCGTCGTGGCGAGATGAGGAGGTTCATGTCTTAGGATATGGCTTGAATCCAGACAATGAAGAGTTGCATGAGTATTTAAAGAAGCTTCAAGATACTCGTAAGAGTAGATTTATTGATTTACTTGAGAGAGCAGAAGAAGTGGGCTATTCTTTTTCAAAAGAAAGTATCGAGTTGATTCGGCAAGAAGATTCGCCTGGTCGACTTCATTTGGCACGACTTTTGGTGCTGGAGGGCTACTTTACTTCGATTTACCAAGTTTTTGAAGATTTTTTAGGAGTTGGAAAGCCTGGCTATATTAAGAAATTTCGCTATGATTTGCCAGATATGAGTCGCTTGATTCATCAGTGTGGAGGAATTGCGATTTTGGCTCATCCTTTTCAAATCAAATCGGAGTTACTGCGTAAATATCTGATTGGCAGTGAGTGGATTGATGGTTTTGAAGCTTTTCACCCTTCTCATGGAGTCGTTGAGGCTCATTATTTATTAGAAGAATCAAAAAGGCGAAAAAAGTATGCCAGTGGGGGCTCGGATTTTCATGGACCCGGTAAGGGACTTTTAGAAAAAGTGGGTGATTTTATTCCACCATCCGATAAGATCGTTCCTTTTATCGAATGGACAATGAAATGTCCCTATGGCAAGTATGTAGGTAGTGATGGGAGTGGAATGAAGTGAAGGTAATTTCTTTGATCGGGCCTTCTGGTACTGGAAAGAGTCATCGAGCCACTTGGGTGGCTCAAGAAGAAGGAGCCGATGCAATTATTGATGATGGTCTGCTCATTCAAAATGGTAAAATTATAGCAGGAAGTTCGGCGAAAAAAGAAGATAGTCGAATCAAGGCTGTGAAGCGAGCTATTTTTTTAGAGCCAAAAGACGCATTGGCAATGAGTCAGGCTTTAGGTGAAGTGAAGATTGAAAAAATATTGATTTTAGGGACTTCTGAAAAAATGGTTGAGCGAATTGTAGCGGCTTTGAAGCTGCCTTTGGTGAGTAAGTGGGTTCGGATTGAAGAAATTGCGAGTCTGGAAGAGATGGAAAAAGCGAAGAAGAATCGTATGCAAGAAGGGAAACATGTAATCCCGGTTCCGGTGATTGAGCTGAAGCCTCATTTTACGGGCTATTGGATAGATTCTTTGCAGGTTCTTTTTCGCCGTAAAGGACGTTTTTCGGCGGAAAAATCCATTGTCCGACCTAAATTTAGTTATAATGGGGCTTTGACGATTTCGAATGCGGTGATTCAAAGCATCGCTCAATATGTGACTCAACTGGAAGAGGGAGTTGTAAAAGCAGAGGCTTCCAGTGCGTCGGTACAAAAATTGGAAGAAAAAGTGTTGCAAATTAAAATCCAAATTTCGGCAAAACATGGAATTCTTTTAGTACCTTTGTGTAAGAATGTGCAAGAAAAAGTTAAAACTATGATAGAATATATGACAGGAATGACTGTAGAAAAAGTCGATGTAAGTGTGAAAAGTCTGGTGGTAGTGTCATAGAAAAATAAAGGGGTGGAGTAAAATGAATAAGGCGAAAGAAATTCTTTTTTCGGGCTATGCAAAATTGCCGACTGGGATTACTGCGAGTGAGGTCTACCGAGTGATTGGTGTGATTGTCTTAATCGATGTAGAACAAGAAATCATTGTAGAGGCAGATTGTACTTTAGCTACTGGGCTGGCACGTAAGACGGTTTGCGAATTGCTTCAAGGAAAGTCTGTTAAAAATGGAGTAGGCGATATTGCCGCTGAAGTAGATGAAATTTATCAAGGGAGTGCAAAGAAGGCTATTATTACTGCTTTGAGAATTATTTATGATAAATACCGGAGCTTCCGTGAGGGAGTTAGCCCAACAATTTTAGAATGAGTGGAAAGTAAGGGGACAAGTGGATGACCTATCAAGAGAGAAAAACCTATACAATTTTAAATTATGGTTGTCAGATGAACGAAAGTGATGCAGAAGAATATGCAGGCATTTTGGAAGAGGCTGGCTATGTGGTTTCGGATCAACCTTTGAGTTTGACCGATGTGGTGATTATTAATACTTGCTGTGTTCGTGAAAGTGCAGAGATGAAAATCTGGGGCAAGATTGGCGAGTTTAAAAGATATAAACGGGAGCGACCCGATATGATTCTGGTGGTTGCAGGCTGTATGGCTCAGAAAGACCAAGAGGCGGGTCAAAAGCGGGCACCTTTCGCAGATATTTTCTTGGGGCCTTCTAAGGCGAAAGAATTCAAAACCTTTTTAGAGGGTCATCAATCGGTAGAACCTTTTGTTTTTACCCCTGCCGATGGGGCGCGACCGGATGCGATTAAAAGAGGTAAAAAAGTATCTGCTTGGCTACCGATTATGTACGGTTGCAATAAGTGGTGTACTTACTGTATCGTGCCAGCGGTTCGAGGGCCCGAAAGAAGTCGGAATCTACAGGAGGTTTTGACTGG
>JAGOHU010000155.1 GCA_017995975.1 Negativicutes bacterium | reverse complement strand
TATCGGTGGTGCCAGCCAAAGCTATAATATGAAAGGCATCGCAGCGGATGTGTATATCCACAGTGACCGATACAGTCCCCATCGAATTGCTAAGATGGCTTTAGAGTGTGGATCCGATACGGCTGTAGCCTATCCCAATCAAGGCTTTGTCCATGTAGATATGCGAGGCCATCGAGCTGATTGGGAATAGCAGAGTGAAGTTGACGTAATTCTCAAACCTAGTTATAATTAATTCAAAGAGGTGCTACCGTAAGCGGTCAGCCCTCAGAATACACGATTAGAAATAACCGCGAACTGTGCAGGCTCGGCGGTTATTTCTTTTTTAATGCTTGAATGAGAGTAATTAAAAGAACTAAGAATACACTTACCTCATAAAAACTCACAAGCATCACCCCCTTAGCATGAAAACGATGTTTTCACTCGGGCAAGATTGACCGCCTACACTTAGGTAGCACCTGGGAAAAAGTCTAGCATAAAAAGTGTCAAAAATAAATAAAATCGATCAAAAAGACCGCTGTAAGAGGTGGTCTTTTTATTTTAGGAGGAATTAAATGAATGAAAAAAATAAAAAATATGCTTTTTGGGGGATTCTTGGTATTCTTGCTTTGTTCCTTTTCTATTTGCTCAGCGACGGCGGTCTATCCAGTGACTCGGTCCGAGCTGACCGAGCTGGAGAGTATCTTGACCGAGTTGGAGAAGGTCAACAACGAGCTATCCAGCGACTTGACCATATCGAAGCAGAGTCTAGCGGGATCCAGAGAGAAATTGGCGAAGCTTCAGATCAGATTGGACGAGTTGAGAACCGAATTGAAGACTACCAAGGCCGACTTGGAGCAAGCAATGATCTCCTTGGACGAGGGCAAAAAATTATTCAAAGAATTCGAGAAAGAGGAACAATCGAAACGGAAAAAAATCATTTTACAGAGAAATAGTGCCCTAATTTTGGCCTTAGCTCTTGCCTTTTTCAAATAAAGTAGGTATAGTATGTAATGCGTGGTTGCAGAAAAAGCCGTCAGTCGTTTAGACTGGCGGTTTTTTCTTTGTTTTGTTGGAAATTTACCAATTTGGCAAGTTGTCAGAACATCCCTGTTTACAAGGAGTTTGACGTTTTGGGATTTTAACGAATAAAATAGTTAAAAATAAATATAATAATCGTGGCACTAGTTAGTTTTTTTTTCAAAATATTGTAAAAAATATATAACAATAGAGGGAATTCGATAGATAAGTATAATTAGATAAGTAAGCTCATAAATCGAATCACAAAGTGGTAAAGCGATGATGGAGGTGATGGAATGGCATTCGTTCAAAAAATATTATGCCCAATTGACTTAGGAGAAGAGGAAAACTCAAGGGTGGTAGATTATGCTGCCATGATGGCTAAAAAAATGGATGCTCAGTTGGTGTTGGTCCATGTGATTCCTGATTTTGATGAATATGTAGGAGCAGCTCCGTTGGTTGTATCGGTCAGTGCTTTGATGAAAGAAATCCTTGAGGAATCGGAAGAGAAGATCAAAAAAATATTAATTCCTTTACTAGCTGATAGAGTGAAGGTGTCGAGTATTATTACCAGTGGTGAAATTGCGACTGGAGTACTGACCACTGCTGTAGAGGGCCAATTTGACCTGATCATTATGGGGACTCAAGGAAAAAGTGGTATGGAAGGGTTGCTTTTCGGATCGGTTGCACAAAAGGTGGTTCAAAATTCACCGATTCCGGTACTTACCCTAAAGCCTGAGTAGATTCGTAGTCTACTGTAAAGGAGTGTGAAACCATGAATGGGATTAAAAAAATTCTGTGCCCAGTAGAATTCACTGAAGAACCCAACAACCGTTTGATTCAATGGGCTTTGAAAATTGCGAAAACAACCGGTGGAGAATTGTTACTGATCAATGTAGTGGCTGGATATAAAGAATATTCCAAAATTGCATCTTATGAACATTTTCTTATAACCATAAATGATATTGCTAAATACAATATGGCAGACTTACTCAAAAGTGAGCAATTCAATGAAATTTCGGTCACTGGAAAAGTGGTGCATGGACCAGTAGCCCAGACGATTTTAGAAGTAGCCAAAGAAGAAAAAGTAGACCTGATCGTCATGGGAACTCACGGAAGAGCTGGGGTAGAAAAATTCCTCTTTGGCTCGGTGGCTCAAAAAGTAGTCCAACATTCTGAAGTGCCAGTACTTACGTTAAAACCATAGTAAATCAATATCAAATAAAAGGAGTGAAAGATCATGACAGAAATCAAAAAAATCTTATGTCCCGTAGAATTTGGTGACGGTGCAACCAGCAAAGTGGTAGAATGGGCGGCGGGAGCGACCAAAGCTTTTGCAGGGGAATTGTTATTGATCAATGTGGTACCTCAATTTGATGAGTACTCCAAAGTCGCTTCATCCGGTGAATTTATCCATGAAATTGGCTCACTGGCTCACCGAAATATGGAGAGCTTACTAAAGCAAGACCTATTTAAAGAAATCAAAGTGACCGGTAAGATCGTCTCAGGCCCACCAGCCCAAACGATTATTGATACAGCCAAAGAAGAAAAGGTAGACATGATCGTCATGGGAACTCACGGAAGAGCAGGAGTAGAGAAATTCCTCTTTGGTTCGGTGGCTCAAAAAGTAGTCCAACATTCTGAAATTCCTGTACTGACCTTAAAACCATAATTCAAAAGAAACGCCCCAAAGGGCGTTTCTTTTTTGAGTCCAGAGTAAGGCAGGAAAAGAGGGAATGAGAGTTTGAATTTGTAAAAGAAAAGTGAATTCGTTCCAATCAATCAGCAGCCAAGCCTCTTGCATCTTAGTCGTTTATCTTAGGCGGCTGTTTGCCTTGAAAGAGACTAGATCAGGAGAGCCAAAAGATCAAGTGGTCGGTAGAAAGTCTTATTGGCTGGATATTTGGTTACCCTTGGTCTGCTTCGATCGGGCTTACGAATTTATTTAGCAAGCTATTTAGGTGCCAATGTGTTACTATAAGTTGATAGGCGAAATATTTGTGGCTGAAGAGAATACAGATTTTTCAATAATTGCCCGGGAGACAGAGAAAGTAGGGATATAATGGAAAAGTGTTCTTTATATATTTCGGCGGTAGACTACAATGCCAGTACCAAATTAATTGAGCGAGTGTACGCCTGCTCGATTTTTGGAGAAGTCAAAATGCTCATGAATCGGAAGGAAATGTTTTCCTTGCTTGATAGTGGTAAATGTACTTTTTTTCTTGATGACCGAAGTTATAACTTTTGCATTGGGATTTTTAATAATAAATTCATCCATACTGAGCTCAGTAGTGTGGCAGAAGATCGTTTGGGCTTTTTGCTCTCCATTCACAACCGATTAGGTAAAATTAGTGATATGGAGTATTTAGAGCTTCAAATGAGTGGTGAAAAATTCTTCCGAAAATATTCGGCCTAAAATTAAATAGTTAAAACAGACCGCTCTTCAAAAGGGCGGTTTTTTTATATCTCTACGGAGAAGAAAGTCCGGATCTGTTGCAAGATCGTCCGGAATGGGAGGCGTTATGAATATTGACTCAAGCCCAATCGGAATTTCGACCCAAGGAAGTGGCCCAAAAAGTATCTCCATCATCATGCCGGCGTACAACACGGAAGACTACATTGGAAAAAGCATCAAAGCAGTGATAGCTCAAACTTTCACCAACTGGGAGCTACTCATCATCGACGATGGCTCCAGTGATCGTACTCGTGAAATTGCTGAATCTTTTGAGAAAAGCGACCCAAGGATTCGTGTGATCCTGCAAAAAAATGCTGGGGTAGCCACTGCGCGAAATTTAGGGATTCTAAAAGCCAAAGGGGATTACATCGCCTTTCTCGATAGCGACGACCTTTGGGCTCCAAGCTTTTTAGCTGATACCCTTCACATCGCCTTAGCTGGTGACTACCCAGTGGTCTATGCGGGCTACGATCTTTATGACCTAGCAGGTCACTGGGTCAAGCTCGAGCAAGCTCCCGAATACTTCGATGGCAATATCCTCCAGCGCTATCTAAATAACTTCTATGTGTGCCATATCTGCTCACTCCTCATTCGGCGGCGGGACTTATTGGCCACCAAGATTCTCTTTTCGCCGGGCCACATCTACGGGGAAGATACAGCGTTTATTATCAAGCTTTTCAGTCAATTTCTAGTTGGAAATACTCCCTCCACCTTATTTAAATATTGCAAGCGCCCCAACTCAGCAACCACCTCGGAAGACTTCCACCGCCACATCAGCATCATCCACGCCTATAT
>JAGOHU010000028.1 GCA_017995975.1 Negativicutes bacterium | reverse complement strand
GATATCTTTTGCTCCAAATTTTTTGAGTGCATTTGCTCCCTCAGTGAGAGAACCAGCGGTGTCAATAATATCGTCAACGATAATGACATTTTTACCTTCTACAGAACCAATGATATTCATCACTTCTGCAACTCCAGGCATAGGTCGTCGTTTTTCAATAATTGCAATTGGCGCTTCGAGGAGATCAGCCATTTGTCTAGCTCGATTGACTCCGCCAAGGTCTGGCGAAACAACCACTAGATTCTCAATCTTCTTATTCATAAAATACTCAGCAAGCAATGGAACACCTACTAAATTATCCATAGGAATATTAAAGAAGCCTTGAATTTGAGCTGCGTGAAGGTCAATGGTAACCACTCGGGTTGCTCCTGCAGTAGTCAAAAGATCGGCTACTAATTTTGCAGTGATCGGCTCTCGTCCACGAGTCTTTCGATCTTGACGAGCATAGGCATAATAAGGGACTACTGCGGTAATCGTTTTTGCAGAAGCTCTTTTCGCTGCATCAATCATGATGAGCAATTCCATCAAATGGTCATTTACGGGAAAAGAAGTAGTCTGAATTAAAAAGACATCCTGACCACGGACACTTTCATCAATTTTAACTTGAATTTCTCCATTATTAAATTTACCGACAAAAGCGGACCCCAGTTCCAAACCTAAATAGTTTGCCACTTCTCGGGCAAGCGACGGATTAGCATTCCCTGTAAAAATTTTTACCTTTGCATTCTCCATGTTCTTTTCCTCCACCACTGCATTTTCTTTTATCTATTTTTTATGAGTTTCTTTTTCGGTTTACCCATCCTTCTATATTGGACTGCTTCGCTCGGCCTACCCCCAGAGCACCTTCGGGCACATCTTTCGTAATTGTAGAACCAGCTGCAATATAAGCACCTTTTCCTACCATTACAGGAGCCACCAAATTACTATTACAGCCTACAAAGGCCTGATCGGCAACTAAAGTTCGGTGCTTTTTTGCACCATCATAATTTACAGTGATAGTTCCACAACCAATATTTACCTCTTTACCTAAATCTGCATCACCAATATAACTCAAATGAGGTAATTTCGTACCTTCCCCGACAACAGAATTTTTGATTTCCATAAAGTTACCTACTTTTACGCCAGCCTTCAGATGAGTTCCTGGTCGTAGATGAACGTAAGGTCCGATAATGACTTTATCATCTACTTGGCACTCATGGGCGTAGGTGAATTGCATCTCCACTTCATCACCAATTTGCACATCTTGCAAGCGAGTGTTCGGGCCAATTTTGCAATCCGAGCCAATTTTGCTTTTTCCTTCGATCCAAGTACCTGGGTAGATGATCGTGTCTGAGCCGATCTCTACTTCCATATCAATATAAGTACTGGCCGCATCCATCAAAGTGACCCCTGCTTCCATGAGCTCTTTATTCTTTCGCTTCCGCAGAATCTGCTCTACTTCCGCCAATTGTTCTCTTGAATTCACTCCAAGAGCTTCGTTAGGATCTTTTAAAATCACTGCCCCTACACTCTCGCCTTTTTCAACAAGATAAGCCAAAGTATCAGTCAAGTAGTATTCTCCTTGGGCATTATCATTCGTCAAAGTCCCGAGAGCTTCGATCAATTTATCCTGCTTAAAGCAATAAATCCCTGTATTAATCTCATTTAAATTTTTCTGCTCGTCAGTCGCATCTTTTTGCTCTACAATCCCAACCACTTGGCCACCTCGGCGAATGATCCGACCATATCCAGAAGGATTGGAAAGAGTGGCCGTAAGAACTGTGGCCGAATTATTGCGCTCTTGATGAGCCGCAATGAGGCCACCCAGAGTTTCTGGCCGTAGTAAAGGTGTGTCACCCGACAAGATCACTACATCGCCTGCAAAGCCTGCCAAGGCCGGAATACACTGTTGAACTGCATGACCGGTCCCGAGTTGTTCTTTTTGTTCTACGATTTGAGAAAGTTCAGTCATTACTTTCTCAACTTGATCTGCACCAAATCCTACAATCGTAACTAACTTCCCTGCTCCTGCCCGTAAAGCACACCCAGCAACATGGTGAACCATTGCTTTTCCAGCCGCTTTATGGAGAACTTTAGGAAACTTTGATTTCATTCTTGTGCCTTTACCAGCTGCAAGAACAATCGCTATCCATGGTTTCATTTTTTCTCTCCTTTGTATACAATTACAAGAAATTACTACTTAATTCTAACACAAGTCGGTTGGTTCTAAAAGCAAACTTTCTTATTTAAAAGAAACTGTAAATCCTCTTTTTCCTAAGACATCGACAATCCCTTCCGCATGGCTTTTATCCTTTGTTTCCAAGACTAAATCAACTTCGATTTGTCCGATTCCTACACATTGAGCACTCATTGAGTGATAAATTTGTACTACATTTGCCTTATTTTCTGCAATCACTTCTAAAATACGATTTAAATTCCCCGGTTGATCTGGTACCAACATCGATAGGCGAACCCGGCGACCCGATTCGATCAAACCCCGCTCAATGATCCGGGAAATTAAATTCACATCAATATTCCCACCCGAAATGACGTCCACTATGGGGCCAGCGGAAAATTTTAACTCACTAAAAAGTGTGGCCGCCAAAGAAACAGCCCCAGCTCCTTCCACCATCATTTTGGACCGTTCCAAAAGGAGCAAAATCGCTCGTGATATCTCCGCTTCTCCTACGGTCACCACGTCATCCACATAGTGTTGGATCAAGTCATAGGTCAATTTCCCGGGCTTCATTACTGCGATTCCATCTGCCATGGTAACTGCCCGATCCGTCGTAGTATAAGAATGATTTCTAAAGGACTCGACGAGAGCTGGTGCTCCTTCGGCTTGAACACCAATCACTTTGATTCGAGGATTTGATTCTTTCAAAGCCACTGCCACTCCCGCCGCCAAGCCGCCTCCTCCCATCGGAACTAGAACTGTAGCAACTTCCGGAAGCTCCCGAAATATCTCCAAGCCCAGAGTGCCTTGCCCAGCAATCACTGCGGGATCATCAAAAGCATGGATAAAAGTCTGCCCTTCCTCTTCTTGAATCTGGCAAGCTCTTTGATAAGCCTCATCATAATTTTTGCCTGCCAGTACCACTTTCGCTCCATAGCCTTTAGTGGCTGACACTTTTGCAATCGGTGCCCCTTCAGGCATCACAATCACTGAGGAAATTTTTGATTCGGTAGCCCCAAAAGCCACCCCTTGAGCATGGTTGCCCGCAGATGCAGCAATCACCCCACGACTCGCTTCCTCTGGACTCAAAGAAAGAATTTTATTTAAAGCCCCTCGCAATTTAAAAGAACCAGTTTTTTGTAAATTTTCCAGTTTCAAGTAAATCTGCTGACCTGTCATCCCACTAAAAGTACGACTACAGTCTAACGGCGTATGGTGAAGAGTTGTACCAATTCGCTCCTGAGCTTTTTGGATATCTACCAATGTAACCATCGTCTACCCCTTCTTTCCTTTGCTTCTCTCTTTGTAGACTGTGGGCTTCACCTGAATTTCACCAGTCTCTTCATCAATTTTTTCCAATACCAAAAGCGATTCGTAAGATTCGCAAAGCTTTTTCTCCGGTTCACCAGTAGCAACCACCACTCCCACTCCGACCACCTGAGCATCAATTTCTCGTGCTAGATCGACCAAAGCTTTTGCTGTAGCTCCAGCTTTCATAAAGTCATCCACAATCAAGACTTTACTTCCCGCTGGTATTGAGCGTTTACCTACCGACATGGTATTGATCCGGCGATTGGAGCCACTTACATAATTGATATTTACTGTAGGCCCTTCAGTGACCCGAGTTTCTCGGCGTACCACCACCACAGGAATCCCGAAAGCCTTTGCAACCATAAAGGCGAGAGGAATCCCTTTGGTTTCTACAGTCATCACATAGTCCGGCTTTTGGTCAAAGAACCTTTTCAAAAATAATTCACCTACAGAAATCATCAATTGAGGATTATATAAAATATCTGACATATAAAGATAATTTCCCGGTAAAATACGCTCTGGAATTGCAAGCAATTGAATAAGCTCCTGCAAGATTTTATCCTCATGAGTTTTTCCAAGCAAGGGCCAAAATTTAATTCCTCCCGCTGCTCCTGCAACAGTCTCTAGAGTCCCCATCTCAAAGTCTTCTAGCGCAGTCCGAATGGTCAACATATCTTCGCTCACAGTCGACTTAGCAGACTCAAATTGCTCCGTAAAATCACTTAAAGCAAATAAATAGCCCGGTCGACTGGTCAGCAATTTAGTCAGCCCAACAATTCGGCTAATTCGTTGAATTTTCCTCATTTGGTTCCTCCACTTCTCCCGCTTCGTAGGATTCGAGCAAAGCACCTTCTGCATTCACCAGATGATCCTGCATGGCTCGGCTTGCATCCTCCGAATTTCGTTCTCCTAAGGCTTCGATCACAAACCGATGTTCATCTAATGTTTTTTGCATTCGACCTGGGCTGGCAATCGTTGTAGTCCGAAAAGGAGTCGTTTGTTCTTGCAAATTACTTAATATCTGAACTAATTTTACATTACGACTGGCTGCATAAATTTGCTCATGAAAGCGAATGTCCATCGCGACTAGCCCATCCAGCTTGCCTTGTTGAACCATTTCGTCCATTGTTACCATGATTCGCTCCAATTCATCAAGCTCTTCATCAGTAATTCTTTCAGCTGCCAATCCAGCGGCCAAAGTCTCTAGGGCTTCACGAATTTCAAACACATCATTAATATCACGCAAACTCATACTTGATACATAAGTCCCCCGGCGCGGAACCATGACAACCATTCCCTCTGCTTCCAATCTTCGGGAGGCTTCGCGAACCGGTGTACGGCTCACACCTAGCTCTTTTGCCACTTGAATCTCCATCAGTCGATCCCCAGGCTTGAGAAGTCCCGAGCGAATGGCATCACGCAGTGTAGTATATACAATATCTCGTAACGCTTGATGGGAGTTTAGTTGAATAGACTCTAATCGTTTTCTTTCTTCCATTTTTTCTCCCCCTTATTGTATTTCTGCTGCCAAAAGAGTCTCACAGACCCAAGTAGTCCCTAAAGAACCGACTATTTCTTTCCATTTTTCCACTTCTTCCCTCGAATCAGCCAAAACAAATACCGTAGGGCCACTCCCAGACATACCTACACACTTGGCTCCGTTATCTTTTAATTTCGCCATAATTTCAAGAATAATTGGGTACATCTTAGGAACCCATTCTTCAAAAACATTCCCAATATGAGTCTGAATTTTTTCGCGATCCCCTTGCTTGATCGCTTCCATCATCCCAGCCAAATCCGGATGACTCTCAACACCTTGTTCACTAAATTTTTGATAAGCTAAGCCCGTAGAGACTCCCACCGCTGGTTTCACCAAAAGTACATGAAACTTCGGAATCGGCGGTAACTCTTCTAATATCTCGCCACGCCCAGTCGCTCGCATCGTCCCGCCTCGAATGCAAAAAGGGATATCAGAGCCCAGTTGGGCACCTATTTCTTCCAGCTCTTCCATGGATAAGTTCAACTTCCACAACAGATTTAGTCCCCGCAAAGTAGCCGCCCCATCAGAACTACCTCCAGCGAGACCAGCTTCAACAGGAATATTTTTCTTTAGATGAATCCGGATTCCTTGAGAAATTTTAAATCTTTTCTGCAAAAGCTCCGCAGCCTGCCAAATCAAATTACGAGAATCAAGAGGAACGGCCGAACTGTCTGAGGTAAGACAAATCCCTTGCGGAATCACTTCCATCTCCAGTTCATCAGCCAAACTCACCGATTGCATAATCATATCCACTTCGTGATAGCCATCGTCTCGTTTTCTTATTACATCTAAGGTCAAATTAATTTTAGCCGGTGCTAAAAAAAGCATACATCAAACCCCTTTTTCAAAAAAATGTTCGGATTTTATTATTAATTAGATTTCGTCCTCAAAGGTTACTTTCCTTTTTCTAATCACTTTTCTTTTCAAATTTTCTTATTAATCGTTTACTATTATAAATGCCCATTATATAATAAGGCGGATCTTAAAATCAGTTTTTCAGGAGGTTTTTTATTGTGACAATCAAAAAGTTTCTCCCTTGGCGACAGCAACTCAAACCCTATCTCATTGTGACTTTTGCCTGCTTCATTATGGCATTTACAGTAAATATGGTTTATGTGCCCAACCAATTGCTCGCAAGCGGAATTAGTGGAATTGCTATGATCCTCTATTTCTTCTTCAAAACTCCAATCGGAACCGTCGCTCTACTACTTAATATTCCTTTATTTATTATTGCTTATCGTTTTCTCAATCGCCGATACATCTTTGACGCCCTCTTTGGGATGGTAGTTGCTTCAATCACCATTGATATTACAGCATTCTCTCGTCAATGGGTACTCGTGGAAGACCCTCTGCTCGCTGCAATCTATGGAGGTGTATTCTTCGGAATCTCTAGTGGCATGATCTTTCGTGTCAACGGTTCTACTGGCGGGACTGATATCTTGGCAGCTATTTTCAGAAAATACTATGGGATTAATATGGGGACCGTTGGATTCCTTTTTAATATCTTAATTATGATAATTGCCGCAATTCTCTTCGAACCCAAGATTGCTATGTATACCTTGCTTAGCATCTTCGTGGCAGCCCAAGTCACTGATAAAGTAGTGGCTGGCTTTAATAGCAAGAAAGCGATCTGGATTATCACCACTAAAAATCAAGAAATTGCCAATGAAATTTTTCAGCAAACCGGTCGTGGTGTCACCTTGATCAATGCAACTGGCGGCTACACAGGAGATCCTAAAATATTAATGTATACCATAGTCACCTTGACCCAAACTCCAAAAATTCGCGAAATCGTCCAAGAAATTGACCCTTTAGCTTTCATGATTATCCAAGATGCTTCCGAAGTACTTGGAGAAGGCAAAGGATTTAGTAAACTAAAATAATCGCCCAATCACTTCCAAAGCCTAATTGGACCAAAGGAGAAATCATCATGAGCGAACCCTCCACACTATTCGGACAGATTCATATCAAAAAAGACCAGCTCCAACTCTTTTTAGAGAGTCCTGCTAAAAATGTAACTGATTTCACTGACTGGATCGAATGGCTCAATCAGGAGAAAAAAACAGATGGGAATCCCAGTGACTTTATCCGAAATTTCGCAACCAACAATAGTGGTCTTGCCCAAAAGAATCTGGGCACTGAACACTTTCGGTATGACGAAAAAGACGAAATTCTCACTTGGGACAACTTATACCTATCTGAAAGTTATGAAGTGTTCTTAAACGTTGTAGCCTGTTGGCGTGGCATCGAAAGATACATCATCCCAGAGTCGACCAATAATTTTTTAATCATTTACCCTTTTTGGTGGGGCGATAACTCTACAAGCCTAACACCGGAAGTAAACATTTATCTTGAGCTTAGTAACAACCAAAGTAAACTATTGAATCTAGTTGATCCGGAAAACCTGAAGATCGCTCACTCTTTTCTAACGAAACACGGCGATTCTCTTGCCCATGAGTACTATGAAAAATATGGAAGAATCTAGATAAATCGCTCTTGAAAAAACTCCTACTCGAATCATTTAAAATATAATTTACCCGGTTGGTTAAACATACATTTAGTTTTCTAGACCTTCTTTTATCTCTTGGAACCAGAATCGGTAAGAACCAAATTTTTAATCGATGTACTTCCTTAGGCTTGACTGCTTTCTTTTAAGAAACGAAGTGACAAAAAAAGAAATGTAGGAAACCCACCATCGCCTTAATGAGCAAAGCAAATTTAGTCCATAGGGTGATAAAACGATTAAGCTTGATTACAATCTTTTGAGAAGCTTGCGACAAAGAAAGATTCATAAGAAACTCACCACTGCCTTAAGGAATTCAAACGCAGTGATGAATGAGTTTAGTCAAAGAAGTGTGAAGGCTTGCCTTAGTTGGAGTACGACGACAGTCGTTACGAAAACTTAGGTAGTTTTTCTTGTTTTACGGGAATGTACATCTAAATTACGAGTAGCTCCGTCCTGAGAATTCAAACTGAGTGAAGAATGATCAGAAAGAGGAGCCCTACCGTAGTCTTAATGAGGCTTGACTACGATCTACTCATGAACAACGTGAAGCAAGTAGATTGGTAGGAAACCCACCACTGCCTTAATGAGGCTTGACTACGATCTATTCATGAACAGCGTGAAGCAAATAGATTTGTAGGCAACCCACCACTGCCTTAATGAAATGGAATATAATGACATTGAATTTAGTCAAAGGGGTGCTTCGAGCGAAGCGATGAGTGAATTTAGACCTAACGGTGCTAATAGGGAAAATTAAAGGGCGCATCACTATGACTTGGCTCTGTGCCCATCGCCAAGGCAGTGATGGACTCCTGTTTATTTCTCTTTGTCGTTATACTCCTTGAGAAACAGCAGTCACACCGGTACAGGTATGTAGGCAATCAAACCACCAGATATTTCAAAAGATGTATACCCATAGACAAGCTAGTTTTCTAATTACTTTAAGAGCGTGATGAGGCTTTTACGAATTTTGTAGCTGTTGCATAAATACTATATCAGCTTCAAATAACATAACATTTATAAGGCTTATGCCTATAGCCTGAAATAACCTGCTTCAAAAAAGAAGCAGGTTATTTTTTTCGGCTATATTCAGTTAATACATAGTGGATAAAAATTTGTAACGTTGGCTGAATCGAATTTTCCTCTTTGCAAATCATCGTAGTATTCCACAACAAAGAATCTCCATTTTTCCAAAAAACCGGTTTTTGAAAAAGAGAGCGACGCTTTCCAAGATGAGTCTTGGGTACCAAGGACCAACCAAAACCATGGGAGATCATCTCAAGGCAGGCTTCGATAGAATCAACTCGGATAATTTTAGGGATCCTTTGGCCAAACCGTTCGTTCCACCATCGATACTGCATCTCCAAGGATTTTGTAATACTGGAAGCCTCATATTGGATCCAAGGTAGTGCTTCAAAATTTGCCCATTGTTGCTCGTCTTTCCCTACCCAACACCAATTCTCCTGATCAATGGTATGCTTGACTTCACTCCACTCTAAATCTCCTCGTAGTATCGCAATATCAACTTCTTCTTTTTCCACTAACTTAGGCAACTGCAAAGTGCTTGACCCAGTAGTTAATTCAATTTGAATCAAAGGAAACTGCTTTTGAAACCGTTGCAATAAAGAAGCCATTTTATATCGAGCCACCACAGAAGAAATTCCGAGACGAACCACCCCGGAAATTCCTTCTTCGATCTTTTTCATTTCCTCTTTAATTTCCTCAAGCCCTCGTAGAGCGAGCAAACCATGGAGTAGCAACTTTTCTCCTTGAGGAGTAAAGAAAACACCACTTGCATGACGAACTAAAATAGGAACCTCAAACTCTCTCTCCATTTTTTTCAATCGAAAAGATAAGGCCGGCTGAGATAAAAACAATTTTTTCGCCGCCCCAGTTAAATTTTTCTCTTCTTGAATTACTTTTAGAATCTCCCAATCTTTATAGTTCATCATTTGCTCCCATAAATTAATTTTATACCTTACCAATAAAAAATAAGTATTTTAAAAATTCTGTTTATTTTTGTAAGCTAAAAGCATAAAACATACTTAATGCAAGACTAAAGATTTTTTATGATTTTGTCAAAGAAAATAGGAGGTAACTACATGAGCACAAATGAAATTTTAGGACTATTTCTCGCAGCCCTTACCCTAGGAACCGTTAGTTACGGTATTATCAAAAAATATAAATCCCAAAGTGTTCTCCTCGCAGGCGGACTATTCTTACTCTTCGCCAGTATCGCCCTCGGACTCGTTCCCAAAGGAGTCTTGCCTAAAAGCATGATGAAATTTAGTAGCAATAGTGTCTGGTTTGATGTATTTGTCTTTATCCGAGTCACTCTTTCTAGCCGAGCAGCTGAGCTAGGCTTACTAATTATGGTGGTCACTGGTTTTGCTCGCTACATGGACAAGATCGGTGCCAGCCGAGTCTTGGTCTTTTTGGCGATCAAGCCCCTTCATATTTTCAAACGCTACCCCTACTTCGTTCTCTCCTTAGGATTTGTGATTGGACAATTGATGCACATGGTTGTTCCCAGTGCTTCTGGACTCGGAGTACTACTCATGGTGACCATGTACCCGATCTTAATTAGTTTTGGTATTAGCAAAATAACTGCAACTGCAATGATCGCAACGAATTCTTGCCTTGATCTCGGTCCTGCTTCTGGCAACACCGTACTGGCCGCAAAAAATGCAGGGTTACCTGTAATGGAGTATTTCATGTCCTACCAACTACCCATCGCTCTGGCAGTCACTTTTGGTGTGGCAATCCTCCATTTCTTTGTAGCCCGCTACTTTGAAGCTAAGTACGACGGAGGACTCGCTACAGGTCAACCCCGAGAAATCGAAGCAGAAGCCGATTCGACTCCCCTGCCACCGCTCTGGTATGTGCTACTTCCTCTTGCTCCACTAATTTTGATCTTTGTCTTTGGATTTAAAGACTTAAACGACCTTCTTGTAAAGCACTTCGGACAAATCTTCAATATTAAACTCGATATCATAGAGTGTATGTTTGTCGGTCTTATCATCGCCATGATGGCCCAGTATTTGGCAACTCGAAACTTAAAAGATACCTTCGCTTCTGTCCAAGTCTTCTTTGATGGGATGGCCAAGCAATTTGCAGTGGTAGTCACTCTAATTGTGGCTGGTGAAACTTTCGCTCGAGGACTCACTACGATCGGAGCAGTGGATGCACTCATCCATGGGGCCGAAAGCATAGGTCTAGCAAAAACACCAATGATCCTAGTGATGAGCTTAATCATTATGGCTTGTACTCTCGTAATGGGTTCTGGCAATGCTCCTTTCTTCTCCTTCGCTGCGCTAGCGCCTGAAGTAGCAAAAAAGATGGGCTTTGAATCAGTCAATCTTCTGCTCCCCATGCAGCTGACGGCTAGCGTGACCCGATCAGTATCGCCTATCACCGCGGTGGTTGTGGCAGTCTGTGGTATTTCCAATGTATCTCCTTTTGAAGTAGTAAAGAGAACTTCCATTCCTATGTTTGGTGGATTTATTATGATTCAAGCGATCACTATCTTCCTCTTTGGCTGGTAAAGAAAGGGTTTGAAATGAATAAAATTCAATTATTTTCTAAAATAGATTCTCTTAAAAGTCATATCGCCAGCCTAAGTGATCAAATCTTTGATCACCCCGAATTAGGCAATGACGAAATCCAAGCTTCTGAGTGGCTCATTGCCGAATTTGAAAAAGCTGGCTTTGCCATAGAGAAAGCTCCCCTTGATATCCCTACTGCCTTTATTGCTACTTGGAATCACCAAGGCGGGGGCTACAAAATCGGACTCCTGTGTGAATATGATGCCCTTCCGATGGGTCATGCTTGTGGGCATCAACTCCAAGGGCCCGCAACTCTGGCAGCCGCAATCTCCCTAAAAGAGAATGGCGGCGATACCCCTTTTACTCTTAAAATATTCGGAACCCCTGCGGAAGAAACTACCAGCGCCAAGCTTCCTATGGCCGCCAAAGGCTACTTTGATGATCTAGACATCGCTTTGATGATGCACGGGAGCGATCGTACCACTGTCGATGACAAATCCTTGGCTTTGAATTTAGTCAATTTTACTTTTTTAGGTACCGAGTCTCACGCCGCAGTAGCTCCGGAAAAAGGCCGCAGTGCTTTGGATGCTCTGATTTTACTTTTTAATGGAATCGAATTTTTGCGAGAACATATCCGTTCAGATGCTCGGATCCATGGAATCATCAAAGACGGCGGTGTGGCTGCAAATATCGTACCCGGCAAAGCAGTAGGACAATTCTATATCCGAGCAGCAGATCGAACCTATTTGGACGAGCTTGTGGCCCGAGTCTTTAAAGTAGCTCAAGGAGCGGCTCTGATGACCGAAACAGAAGTAAAAATCGACGAACTTAAACGTTATGACAATAAAGTATCTGTGCCAACCCTCAATCAACTCTTGCTGGACAATGCAAAATTAGCAGGAGCTCAAGACATCACTCCCCCACGTGCTTCTACAGGCTCTACCGATTTTAGTACGGTAAATTATCGAGTGCCTGGTGCGTGTATTCGAGCTGGCTTCCTGCCCCTAGGCACCTCCAGCCATTCTCAAATGTGGCTAGACAAAGGAAAAAGTGAAGAAGCTCATAATGCCATGCTCATCGCTGCCAAATCCCTTGCTGGCACTGTAGCTGATCTTTTGGCAAGCCCAGAAGTGCAAAAGCAATTAGCCCAAGAATTTCAAATCGAAAAAAATAAACGATAATAAAAAATCCGAGATATCTGTCTCGGATTTTTTTATTACTCCAAAAAGTGCTAGAATAAGCATATACATTTTAACTTTAATAATTCCCTAAATGAAAGGAGCAACCATATGATCGAAATCATAGACTATCAAGATAATTATCTGGAAAACTTTCGAAGTTTGAATCAAGACTGGCTTGAAAAACACAATGCTCTCGATGATTATGATTTAGTAATCTTGAACGACCCCCAAAAAGTCATTCTCGAGCCAGGCGGATTTATTTTCTTTGCCCAAGATCGAATAAGCGGCGAACTCGTAGGGACTGTGTCTCTCATGAAAATAAGTACTCGCTCTTTTGAGGTGACCAAAATGTGTGTGGCCGAAAATCACAAAAAGAAAGGGATCGGCCTTCAACTTTTAAATCATGCAATCCAAATAGCCAAAACTGCTTCAGCAAAAAAACTAACTTTATATACCATGCACCAGCTAATTCCAGCAATTAAACTGTATAAAAAAGTTGGCTTTAAAGAAGTCACACTGGGCAAAGGAAAAACTTATGACATTGCAGATATCAAAATGGAATTAATTCTATAATAGAAAATGGAGAAAGCAAAATTGCTTTCTCCATTTTTCATTTTAATATTCATTTACATAGCCGAAAAAATCATAGCTAAATCTGAAAATTCTTGTAAACTCAAAGTCTCGCCACGGCGCTGACCATCGATCCCCGCTTTAGCCAGTGCATCCCGGACTTCCTCTTTCGAAAAACCTCCGCTTTGCAAAGAATTGAAAATCGTCTTTCGGCGCTGAGCAAAAGAAGCCTTTACCACCCGGAAAAACATTTTCGGTTCTGCCTCAACTGGTGGTTTTTCTCTTACAGTACAGCATACCACCGCCGACTCGACTTCTGGTGCAGGTATAAAAGAGCTAGCCGGTACGTGGCGGACAATCGCAGGCTCAGTCCAATACTGAATCGCAACTGACAAAGAACCATAGTCTTTTCCGCCCGGCTTGGCAACCATCCGCATAGCCACTTCTTTTTGCACCATAGTGATCATTTTTTTGATAGGCATACGACTCTCCAAAAAGTGCATCAAGATCGGGGTCGTAATGTAGTAAGGCAGATTGGCAGCTACTGTAAAAGGCTCAGGCCCCATCAAGGCCATCACATCTACCTTCAAAATATCTCCATGGATAATCCGTAAATTTTCATATCCTTCCATGGTCTCTTCCAATACCTTGATCAGCCGAGTATCTAGCTCGACTGCAGTGACATTTCCACCTACTTGCAATAGGCCTTGAGTCAGAGTGCCGATCCCTGGCCCTACTTCCAGAATTCGCTCTCCATCTTCCTCTACCGCTGTATTGGCAATATCCTCTACCACTTGAGAATCAATCAAAAAGTTTTGTCCCAGTCTTTTGGACGCTCGGATATTAAATCGCTTTAAAATATGTTGGGTAACTTCTTTCCTAGCTATAATTGGGTTTGTTGTCTC
>JAGOHU010000027.1 GCA_017995975.1 Negativicutes bacterium | reverse complement strand
TTGATCCCCTTTATCCCATTTCTTTTATTTATTATACCAAAAATAGTTACCAGTAGATTAACTAATTTTTCAAACTCTCACTGAAAAAGACAAAAAAATAGAAGCTGTATGAATACGCTTTAGTATTATGTTTCATACAGCTTCTATTTTTCGATATTCTTCAATCAGTATCAGACTGATACAACAATTTTTTTACAAATTCCTTAAGATTACAATCTGTCTTAAGACAAAAGAAGTTTTACCAAGTCTAAAGGTTCTACAATTCCACCATCTTTATAAACCCGCATATTCCCGCCAGAAATTTCATCAATCAAAGCGACTTGCCCTTCTACTCGACCAAATTCGAGCTTGATATCATAAAGTTCCAAACCTTTTTTTGCTAACTCGTCTTTTACAATTTGAGAGATTTTACGGGTTTGGCTTTTTAAGACTTCATATTCTTCCAAAGTCAAAATACCAAGCATGGCCAGTCCATCTTGAGAGATAGGTGGATCTTGGCGATCATCATCTTTGAGAGTTACTTCCACAAAACCGTCCAGCTCTTGCCCCTCTGTAGCATAAGCACCATACCGACGCATAAAGCTACCGGTTGCTTTAAAACGACAAATCACCTCTAATCCTTTGCCGAAAAGAGTAGCTGGTTTTACTTTCAGTGTAGTCTCTGCCAAATCAGCCTCCACGAAATGAGTTGCGATCCCTGCGGCTTCAATCTTCTGGAAAAAATACTCGGTCATTCGAAGGCCTCCATTGCCCATTCCCTCAATTGAAAGACCAATCGTATTGGCCCCTGGGTCGAATTTACCATTCTCGCCAGTCACATCGTCTTTAAATTTCAGTAGATAGTTTCCGTCCTCCAAAGAATAGACAGTTTTCGTTTTTCCTTCATAGACCAATTTCATTTTTCGTACCCCTCTCAAAGTAATTCTTCAAATTCCCTAGACTGTTACTCTTATGCTTATGCTTCTTCTGGTTGATCCTCTTCTTTGCCCATCATCTCTCGAATTCCTATCCAGCAAATGATGAGACCTAGTAGCAAGCAAACTCCAAATACCAACTTCAAGCCCCCAAAAGATTCCAATATTCTGCCTACCATTAGAACGAGTCCGCCAGAACGTCTCGCTCGGCTTCCCTTCAATTCGGTGCTACTTCCATCGCCTAGCCCATCAACCTCCGGATTAAAAGCTGGATCAAACAAGTACCATGCGGCTCCTAAAAAAATCAATCCTCCAGCAACCGTTTGCAATCCTCCAAGCATTTTTCCAAAATTCATTTTTATTTCTCCAAAATATTCCAGATCATTGCTTAAGAATACTATTTTGGAGTTTATCTGTCCATATTCAATAAAATTATTCAGCAAATTTGATTTCTCCATCTCCCATGGAAGCAATGTATGCTAACGACTCAATCCGTAATCCTTCACTGCGCAGCTTTTTCCCACCTCCTTGAAATACCTTCTCAATCACAATCCCTACTCCCACCACTTGGGCCCCTGTGGTCTCTACAATCTGGCATAATCCTCGTAGGGCTTCTCCATGAGCTAAAAAATCGTCCACTATTAAGACCTGATCCGATTCATTGATGAATTTTTTCGATACGGTAATCAAGGTAGATTGCTTTTTGGTAAAAGAATAAATCTCAGCAGTTAAAATTTCGCCAATTTGGCTCACATTCTTTGCTTTCTTGGCAAACACGACTGGTACTCCTAATGCACGAGCTGTCATTAAAGCAACCGCAATTCCCGAAGCTTCGACAGTCAAAACTTTCGTGATTGCTTCTCCCTCATAGCGCCGAGCAATTTCATTTCCCAACTCTTCTGATAGGATCGGATCGATTTGGTGATTTAAAAATTGATCTACAATCAAAACACCGCCCTCATAAGCTTCGCCTTCTGCTAAAATCCTCTGCTTTAATACTTCCATCATGCCACACCTTTCAAAACTCTTATTCTATCGCTCTTCTCGGTCGTAAGGGACTCCTAGCTTTGCAGGCGCTCCCAACCGACCTCCTTGCATTTTCTGGACCATTACCAGCACAATCAATGTAGCTGCATAAGGAAGCATACTTAAAATAAAGACAGACATTTGAACCCCTTGCAATTGCAAAAAGAATCCTAATGAATCTACAAGTCCAAATAGATAGGCTCCAACCATGACCCGCAAAGGGTTCCAAAGCCCAAAAATAACCAGAGCCAAGGCAATCCAGCCTCGTCCAGCGGTCATATTTTCAAGCCAGCTAGGTGAAAATGCCAGAGACAAATAAGCTCCGCCTGCTCCAGCTAGCATACCACCAAGTATGGTATATAGATAACGTAATGACTCCACTTTTACGCCCAAAGCATCTGCAGTTGCGGGATTTTCACCTAATACTCGCAACACAAGCCCCGGGCGAGTTCGATAGATCAAAAACCAAAGTACTGGGCAAAGTAGAAAAGCAATATAGACTAATGGGTCTTGCTTAAACAAGATTGGTCCCAAAAAAGGAATCTCACTCAGAAACCCAAGTGCAACTGGGCTGAATTTCGCTACTGCAGGTACTCCAATATAAGACTTCCCTAGAAATCCCGAAAGACCTGCCCCAAAAATGGTAAGAGCCAATCCACTGACTACTTGATTCGCTTTCAATTGGATCGAAAGATAGCCATGGATAAGAGCTAATATCCCTCCAGCAATCATCGCCGCTCCAAGGCCAATCCAAGGACTGCCAGTCAGTTGGACTACGATAAATCCGGCGACTGCTCCAACCAGCATCATCCCTTCAACACCTAGGTTTAATATACCTGCTCGTTCTGTTAAAAGCTCCCCTTGAGCTGCTAATAGCAGAGGAGTGCCCGCCGTAATGGCTGCGGCAAAAAGAGAAATTAAAGCTGTTTGTTCCATTACTCTTTCTCCCCTCTTTCAATCACAATCTGATAACGGGTCAAATACTCGCCACCAACTACAAAGAATAATACCGCTCCTTGTAACATGGTCGCTACAGTAGAAGGCACACCAACACTTTGAACCCAATAACCACCTACCTGTAAAGCTCCAAATAGAAAAGCCACAATCCCCATCGCAATCGGATGAAGTTTGCCTAGCCATGCGACAATAATCGCAGTGTAGCCATAGCCCGAGCTAATGCCTGGTTGAAGTTTTCCGATCACTCCAGTCACTTCCACCATTCCTGCCAAGCCAGCTAAGCCACCCGAAATCCCCATCACCAAAAGAGTTGTTCGAAAACGATCCATTCCTGCATATTCAGCAGCCTTTATACTCGACCCCATCACACGTATTTCATAGCCCCAACGGGAATATCCCAAAACCACCCAGAGCAAAACCCCAACCCCAATGGAAATAAACAAACCCAAATGAATCCGAGTGGATCCAATCAAAGGCAACATCGCTTCTGCCGAAAAAGCCTCGGTCAAAGGAAAGTTCAAGCCTTTTGGATCCTTCCACGGACCATATACATAATAATTCATCAAAAGAATCCCAATGTAATTCAGCATCAAAGTCGATAATATCTCATTTACGTTCCACTTAGCCTTTAAAAAGCCAGCGATTATACCCCAAAAAGCACCAGCAATCACTCCGCTAATCATCAAGAGAGGAATCCAAAACAATCCTGGCAACTTAGGCCCAAATAGTGCCATAGCTCCAGCTGCGAGTGCACCTACATAAAATTGCCCTTCGGCGCCAATATTCCAAAGCTTCATTTGAAAAGCAACAGAAACCCCTAAAGCGCACAAGAAAAGGGGAATCATTTTCACAATGGTCTCAGAAAAACCATACATACTACCAAAAGCCCCTTCGAGCATTTTCCCATACACCATTGTAGCGGAATACCCAGTGGCTTCCAAAAAGATCGCTCCTGATAAAAAGGCGAGCAACACCGAGCCAATTCCGACTCCGATTTGCATTCGTCCAGTTGGAGTTAAGCGCTTTTCAAATTTAATTTTCATATCGCTTCCTTCCCTCCCGACATCAATGCTCCGATTTCATCAATTTCAACTTCATCAATATGAAATTCCCCTTGAATTTTACCTTCTGCCATCACACCAACCCGATCAGCAATTTTAAAAATTTCTTCTAAATCTTCCGATAAGATCAAAATCGCCGTACCTCGATTACGCAGCTCTAGTAATATCCGATGAATCTCTGCAGTAGCTCCTAGATCGAGACCTTGAGCAGGATAGGCAATGACCATCACCCGTGGATCCGTTGCAATTTCTCGAGCTAAAAGTAGTTTTTGTTGATTTCCACCAGACAAGGCTCGAATCGGCTGATCGAGACTAGCTAAGCTAACATGGTAATCTTCTACCCATTCTTGAGCTTGAGCTCGAATGGCTCGGTAGTTTAATAAATAATAGTCTGAAAACTGGGGTTCTTTATAATTTTTCAACATCAGATTTTCTAGAATGGTCATGGAAGGAACAAGACCGGTTCCCAGCCGTTCGCCCGGCACATAGCTGAAGCCACGCTTGAGACGTCCCTTGATATCTAGGCGAGTCACATCCTGTCCGTAAAGCAGAATCCTTCCTGCCTCAACAGTTCGCATTCCAGCTAGTGCTTCGACCAACTCTCTTTGCCCATTGCCACCAATTCCAGCAATTGCATAGATTTCACCTTCCCGCAGTGAAAGAGTTAGGCTTTCAACACCAATCAAATCCATATCATTTCGAACAGTAAGTTTTTCGACCTCTAGCACCATGGCTGGGTTTTCTCTTCCATTTTCTCGACTCAATTGAGAGCTGATTTCTCGATCCACCATCATCCGAATCAATTCGCCAATATCAAAAGGCGCTTTAGAGAAACCGCCACTGACCCTGCCAGCTCGCAAGACCGTCACCCGATCGCATAAAGCCTGAATTTCTGCCATTTTATGAGAAATAAATACAATGCCATGGCCGGCTTTCGCAAGGGATCGTAAATAGGAAAATAAGGTTTCTGTCTCTGCTGGAGTCAATACAGCGGTGGGTTCATCCAAGATGATGACTTTCGAGCCTTGGTACAAGGTGCGCAAAATTTCCACTTGTTGTTTTTCTCCCATTGAAAGTTGCCAAATCTTTGCTTCTGGATTCACAGTCAATCCATATTGCTCAGCTAAGGAAATTACCTTTAGATTTTCCTTTTTTAAATCCAATCGAAAATCACCACTGGCTTCACTTACTAAGATATTTTCTGTCACTGTTAACGAATCAACCAATTTAAAATTCTGATGAACCATTCCAATACCCGAACGAATTGCATCCCGTGGCGATTTGAGCTGCACATCTTGCCCTTCAATACGAATGTTTCCCCCGGTAGGCTGATACAATCCGCAAAGAATTGACATCAAGGTTGATTTTCCCGAGCCATTTTCTCCCAATAGAGCATGAATTTCTCCTGAAAAAATCGTCAGATCAACCCGATCATTCGCTTTTACATTTCCTGGGAATACTTTGCTAATCCCTTGCATCTCAACTAATACCTGACTCATTCTGCAATCCTTTCATTAGAGAAACAAGAGCAGGATAATAATCGGAAACCTTTTCCAATTATCATCCTACTCTCACCATCCTAATTCATTTTTATTTAAGTGCCCCTTCTACGCCAAGAACAAACCAATCCATGGACAAAAGGTCTTTATCGGTCAATTTTTGACCTTCTGGCACTTTCGTATTTCCATCCTGTCCTTTCAAAGGCCCAGTAAAGATATCCCAATTCCCTCCGCTTATTTTGCTACGAGCTTCTTCAACTAACTTTTTGGTATCCTCTTGAACTGCCGGGCCATAAGGAGCAATATTTACCACTCCCTCTTTTAAGCCACCCCAGTAGGAGCCAGTTTTCCAAGTTCCATTTTTTACTGATTCAACCACATTTACATAATAAGGTCCCCAGTTCCAGATTGCCCCGGTCAAACTCGCCTTAGGAGCCATTTTCGACATATCTGTGTTATAACCAATACCGAGAATGCCACGTTCTTCAGCAGCTTGCTGAGCCGCTGGAGTATTTTGATGTTGAGCCACCACATCAGCTCCTGCATCAATTAAGGATAAGGCTGCTTGTTTTTCTTTCGCCGGATCATACCAAGTATTGGTCCATACCACTTTTACCTTTACATTCGGATTTACCGATTGAGCTCCCAATGTGAAAGCATTAATCGCACGAGCCACTTCTGGAAGTTGGTAAGGAGCTACAAAGCCAATCACATTACTTTTCGTTGATTTCCCAGCCACAATTCCGGTTAAGTAACGAGCCTGATACATTCGTCCAAAATAGTTTCCTACATTTTCGGAACTTTTAAAACCTGATGCGTGCATAAAAACGGTGTTAGGATATTTTTTAGCCACATTAATCGTTGGATCCATATAACCAAAGCTAGTTGTGAAAATCACTTTATTCCCTTGCTCTGCCAATTGGGTAATAATCCGTTCTGCGTCTGCCCCTTCTGGAACCGATTCAATAAAAGTAGTCTCCACATCAGGCATCTTAGCTGCCAAATATTTTCGTCCTTCATCATGAGCCATCGTATAGCCTGCATCGCCTACAGGACTCACATAAACAAAAGCTACTTTCATCTTTCCATCTTTTGGAGACTCGGCCTTTTTATCGCCGCCACATCCAGCAATCATCAAAGCTCCTGCTACAATCAGACCTACCGTTAACCACCATTTTTTCATCTTTTGCACCATCCTTTTTCAAATAAAAATGAGCCTTACCACAAGGCAAAGCTCAAAAAAGTCATTTCTTCGAAACGACTGAATCACTTTGCTTGTAGCCGGAGCCTTATGGCGCTCCGGTAGAAACTTTTGGACCTTTCCCCAAAGATATACAAACAAATCGTTTATTTAATTTCTCTCATTCTATCCTACTATCTCATTTTACGCAAATAAAAAATCGAACATTTTTCTCTTTTGCTAGAAAAATGTTCGATTTTTTATTATCTTGCTTTTTGTACGTCTAAACGAACTTTGTTGGATAAATAAGCTAAGTACGCATCTGCAATATAAGGTGACGAATCTTCATTATAAACAAATTCTTGTAAATAAGCTGGCAAATGAGCGAGCCTTGAATCATAGTATTCCTCGCCCAATAAATAAGCACTGGTGCTTGCTAAAATTTCTGCTAACTTTTCGAAGATATCCTCTTTATAGCGTTTAATTTTATTTTGTTCATATCGAACGTAAGTGGATTGGCTGATTCCTAATTGCTCCGCAATATCAGTTTGAGTTAATCGTTTTTTCTCCCGAAGATATTTAAGTCTTTCCCCTACAGTTGTTAACATTAAATTATTCCCCCATCATATATTAATTGGAATACAAATCATAATTCCTACCAGTTTTTTTATTTCTCTCTACCCACTTAATCTGGTTTTATATTCCATAACTACATTTTAACTATAATTTAGATAGATTGACAAGAGTATTTTATTCTCACAACCTAAAAATTAATTCAATAATTATTGCAAAGTAGACCAAATTATAAAAAAAATAGTCAAACAAATTAATTTTAGTCTCAAAAATGCAGGTTTTTTATCAATTCTATATCTAAATTCCCCCGAATAGTTTTCGATAAGTTCCGATATTGTTCTTCCTTTTTTTCTTGATAATTCATCAATACTTCTTTTTTTTCAGTTCCACCATTTTTTCTTTGATGTAAAATTTTCAAAAGATGGGTTCGATACTGATCTTGATCAAATACTCCGTGTAAGTAAGTGCCCAAAACGTTTTCACTCGAATTTATCATACCATCCGGCAAACTGTCCATATCTGTCAATATTTGAAAGGCACTTTTTCTTTGATTTAAAAATTCAGTTCGGCCTGCATGAATTTCATAACCGCTGAAATTTTCACAGGTAATTTTTTCCCCAAGAAAATGCTGATCTTCACAGCTAGCTTGCACTTGACGAGTGATCTTTTCTAAACTCAGAGTAGTCACAATCGGTAGCAAACCAAGGCCTCGTATTTCTTTTTGATCCGATTCCACTCCATCTGGGTCTAGAATTTGTTCGCCCAACATCTGGTAACCACCACAAATACCAATAATCGGATTTCCTTGTTGATGATAAGCTAATAATTTAGCTTCCAACCCGGATTGGCGAATAAAAAGTAAATCTTCAATTGTATTTTTGCTACCTGGCAAAATAATCAGGTCTGGATGGCCCAACTCTTGAATCCGATCTACATAACGGACCCTTACTCCGTCCTCCAAAGAAAGGGCTTGAAAGTCCGTAAAATTTGATATCCGGGGAGTACGTATCACAACAATATCTAAATCCCAATCGGTTTTTTGATTTTTTTCATCCAATACAACCGAATCTTCTTCTTCGATACCATGATTTCCCATATGAGGAATCACACCAAGGATCGGTTTTCCTGTCTTTTTCTCCAAAAAGTCTAGGGCCGGTTGAAGCAGTGAAATATCACCACGAAATTTATTGATAATAATCCCGGCGATCAAGTCTCGTTCTTCTTGATCCAAAAGCTCTAGAGTCCCTACCACTGAGGCCAAAGCTCCGCCACGATCGATATCGGTGACCAAGAGTACGGGACAATTCAGATGACGGGCAATTCTCATATTCACAATATCATTCGCTTTTAGATTGACTTCGGCGGGACTCCCGGCTCCTTCAATGACAATTACTTCATACTCTTTATCGAGCCTTTCCAGACTCTCTACCACTTTCCCAAAAGCGTTCGGCCCATATTGTTCATGGTATTCTTTAGCGGATAGATTTCCCACTGCTTTCCCGTGGACAATGACTTGAGAGCACGAATTCCCTGTCGGTTTTAAGAGGATCGGATTCATATCGACTGTAGGAGCGATTCCTGCCGCCTCTGCTTGTACCGCAGTGGCCCGACTGATCTCACCCCCGTCAGCAGTGACAAATGAATTTAAGGCCATATTTTGGGCTTTAAAAGGGGTAGTCTTGTACCCGTCTTCGTAAAATATTCTACACAGAGCTGCGGTCAGGATGCTTTTCCCTACATTTGAACTAGTTCCTTGAATCATAATCTTTTTTGCCATTTATTTTCTCCCCACTTCCTAAACTAAGCTCTCTTGCCTCTCTTTACAAATTTGTAAAAATCGTTCCCCAATTTTTGGATTTCCGAGTAGATGAATATGTAAGTAAGAAGCGGTCAAATACTCTTGATGGTATCCATCTTGGATTTCCCCTTTACGGCCCCTTAGAGAAAAAGCCCACGGAAAGGGCGCGACTAAAGCCTTCATCTTAGAAAAGTGAAAATGATGCCCTTGGACAGTGTTCCCTTTTTCCAATAATAGGGAATCTGAAAGGCCAGTTGCTTTTACATAGCCAACTGCTTGAAGCTTGGAAGTCATCTCTGTAGTTGCAGGGATTAACCCAACTAAGGAAAACGCTTTCCCCTTCATATCTGTTAAGCTTTCACACAAATAAAGAAATCCGCCGCACTCAGCCCAAATCGGTTTCTTCTTCTGGTGGAAATCCCGAATTTCTTCGATTAGTCCAAGATTACTTGCAAGCTCAGGCAGGAAAAGCTCGGGAAATCCACCCCCAAAAATCAACCCATCCACTTTTGGAAGCACCCGATCATGAATGGGGCTAAAGTAAATAATCTGGGCCCCCAATTTTTCCAATACTTCAAAGCTAGCTGGGTACTCAAAAGAAAAAGCTTCATCTTTGGCAATTCCGATTTTAAGTCCTTCAAATTTCTTTTCAAAAGAAACTCTTGAGTAATAGGGTAGTTCCTCTGCTTGGTTGGCTATGTTCAAAATTTCATCTAACTGGAAATGCTCTTCCACAACCTTGGCGGCTTCTTCGATAATTGGCTCTGGGTTTTCTTCTGCTGCGGGAACCAAGCCCAAGTGCCTCTCTTCAAGGCCCAATTGGGGCTTTCGTGGAACCTCGGCGAGAACGCGAACTCCCCTTTCTTCCAAAGGGGATCGAATCATTTCACCATGAGTTGCTGACCCGAGGCGGTTTAAGATCACTCCTGCTGGAGCGAAATCTAGCTGATAGTGATAAAAGCCTAAAACAGATACTGCCGCCGACTCGCCAGCACTTTGACAATTGTGAACTAACAAAACCGGAGCTTTTAAAATCTGAGCAATTTCGGCGGTACTACTTCGCCCGCCTTTTCCACCATCAAAAAGTCCCATAACCCCTTCGATAATTGCAATATCTGCGCCTTCACAAGCAGCAGCGAAAAGTTCCGGGATTTGCTCAGCCCCTACTAGCCAACTATCTAAATTATGAGCTTGCCTGCCCGCCGCTTGGGAATGAAAAGAGGGATCAATATAATCAGGGCCCACTTTAAAAGGCTGTACTACCAGACCTCGATCCCGAAGGATTCGTATCAATCCGGCAGTCAGGGTGGTCTTGCCGACCCCACTTTGAGTTCCTGCGATCACCAACCTTGGAATATTTCGTACTGTTTCTCCCAAACTAACATCTCCCTTCTAATATTCTATCCCCCAACGAGCTCGAATTCCTTTTTCGATTGGATGCTTCTTCATAGTAGCTTCGATACATTCGCTAGACATCGCTACAATCTCTGGGCTCATTTGCCTTCCGGTCAATACCAAAGTTAAGTCGCTTCTCTTATTGGAGATCAATTGAATAACCTGAGCTAACTCTACAAACTCTCGTCGGATGCTGGAGCTGATCTCATCTAGAATCAAAACCTTCACCTTGGGATCCAACGCATATTCCTTGGCTTTTTCCAGTGCAGTCGCCGCAAAATGATCACCCTTTTCTCGATTTTCTCGAAACTGGACTTTCACTTTTTCTATGCCCTTTGCTATACGATCCGCATTCTCGGGACTTTTTCCAAATTGTTCGATCCGAAATAACTCACCAAAATGCTGACTCGCTAAAAGCTCGCCGGTGTAGCTTCCGCCTTTTAAAAATTGAACCATTCGCACTGGTTTGCCTTGCAAGGCAAAACCCAAGCCAATCCCTACCGCAGCGGTTGTTTTTCCTTTTCCGTTGCCTGTAATCGAAATCACTTTTCCCAGCTCCATCTGACTCCTCCTCCGATAGATACAGGGAAACCCGAAATTGGCTTCAAAAATTTTGAAACCAGTACTTCGGGTTTTCACATTCTACCAACGATCTGTTTTTATTTGATATAAAATCGCATTGATGGTTGCAACCGCAATAGGGCTACCCCCTTTATTTCCTTGAACCGTAATATAAGGCACCGGCGAAGTTTCCATTAAGAAATCTTTCGACTCTGCGGCCCCAACAAAACCAACTGGAATGCCAACAATCAGAGCAGGTCGAATCCCCTCTTCTTTGCACATCGCCAATACTTCAAAAAGAGCAGTCGGCGCATTTCCAATGGCGATCACAGCCCCATCTAGGTCTTTGCCAAAAGAACGCATGGCTGCCATGGATCGAGTAATGCCTTTTTCTTTGGCTACTTTAGCAATCTCTGGGTCGGATACTCGGCAAAAAATTTCTGATCCCAGCGCAGCCAGAGTCACTTTGCTAACTCCAGTCCGCACCATTTCTACATCACAGTAAATATTGGCACCTCTTTTAAAAGCTTCGATCCCTGCGGCCAACGCATCTTTGTGAATTCGGATCACTTTTGCATACTCCACATCACCAGAAGCATGGATCAAACGAGAAGCAATCTTCTTTTCCCCTTCGTTCCAATCATATCCGTCCACATAAGGAGCAATAATTTCCATACTACGATCTTCAATCCCTTGCGGGCTTTTCATAAAATCCATCTTGACCCTCCTATAATCAGGAAAATAATTCCTTCATCTTTTCTACAATTTCTTCTACATTTACACATACATTGGGCAAATCAAGCTTGGGCCTGGCGATAACTACCGCTGCAATCTCTTTAGCCTGACAGGCCAAGAGCTTTTCACTAGTACCACCTGCATCGCCGCTATCTTTCATCACCATTACTTTGGCCCCTACATGATCGATCAACGCTTCATTCATCGATTGAGAGAAAGGGCCTTCCATAGCGATAATATCTCGAGGTAAAAATCCCAACTCCCGAGCCAATTGGACTCCATTTGGTTCGGATAAAATTCGAGCCACCAATCGGGCTTGGTCTGGTTTTTCTTTTTGAAAAACTTCTAAGGTACGACTACCAGTTGTTAACAAAACCGAGTCTCCTAATTCAAAAGCTTTTTTTGCTGCCTCAAGGGTAGAGTCTACTAAATGAACCCAATCGCCGCTAGGTAATGGCTTTTCAGGCCGCTCCAAACGAATATAAGGAATCTTTGCCTCTTGGGCAGCAGCCAATGCGGTCTGGCTCGCAGCCACTGCATAAGGGTGAGTCCCATCAATAATCAAATTTCCTTGATTTTTCTCGACCCAAGCTAGGATCCCATCTACATCTAAAGCACCATCCCGACACTCCAAGCCTTCCGCCTCTGCAAGGACTCGACCGTAGGGGCTAAAAGTAGAAAGAACAAGGTCAACTCCTCGCTCTTTCAACGAAGCAGCTACTTGGCGACTATCCGAAGTACCTGCTAAAAATAAAATCACAGTGAATACCCCCGAGGAGTCACGAAGAATCCATCTTGAACAAAGCTTTTGCTATTTCCAATCATAACAAGAGAAAACATGTCAATTTCTTCTTTTGTAAATTCTTTAAGGGTAGAAAGAGTAACCGATTGCTCTTCACGATAAGCTTGTCGAACAATTCCTACTGGTGTATTTTCAGCTCGGCATTGGAGAAAAATCTCTTGGACTTTTTCAATTTGCCATGTTCGTTTTTTACTTTTCGGATTGTAGAGAGCCACTACAAAGTCTCCTTCTGCTGCCATATGGAGACGCTTTTCGATCACATCCCAAGAGGTCATTAGATCACTTAAGCTAATGACTGCAAAGTCGTGCATCAGAGGAGCTCCCAGCAGAGCTGCCGCCGCATTAACTGCGCTGATTCCCGGCACAATTTGGATCAGAGGTCTTTTTTCAGGCTCCACTTCCAAAGCCAATTCCAATACTAAGCCTGCCATTGCATAGACTCCTGCATCACCACTGGAAACAACCACCACTTTTTTGCCTGCAATGGCCGCCTCAAGAGCCGCTTCGCAACGAGCTACTTCTTGCATCATCCCTGTACCAATCACTTCTTTTCCTTCGAGATAAGGAGTAATCAAGTCAAGGTAGGTTTTATAGCCTGCCACTACATCCGCTTTTTTCATGGCTTCAATCGCCATAGGGGCAATGAGCGACTCATCCCCAGGGCCGATACCAAGAACTAAAATCTCACCCGGGCCAAAGCAATTGTGATCCCTTCGAAGTCTTTCCTCTTTACAATCAGTTCCCCCTGATTGCTTGCTAATATCGCTGCTGCTTCGCATACGTTGCCAACTCCAATCTGTTTTTTTACAAATTCTGATTCTACTAAATTAAATTCCCGAATCGGAAGTTCCAATTCGTCAGCCGAATAAAAGCTGATCGGCAATTCCAATTGATCTGCTACCGAGAGTAAACCAATCTCATCTTCCTTTACATCTACACTGGCTAGCCTTTGCAAACTTCGTAGGCTACGTCCTTCTTCGGCCATCACTTGTCGTAGTGCTTTCAATATCTTTTGCCCATTTGTTCCCCTACGGCAGCCGATCCCAGCAACCAAAGCCGGAGGACGCAAAAATAAAACTGGGGTTGTATGGATAATCCGATGATCTGTAATCACTACAGCCCCATCATATTCCATTTGATTCATTTGACTCATTTCAAGCAAGGTTACACTCATTTCCTGAGCTCTTTTGCGATACAGTTCCACATCTGGCAAGGTCTCATCTACAAAATACAGGCCTTTTTTGCCATTCACAGTGAGACTGGCA
>JAGOHU010000154.1 GCA_017995975.1 Negativicutes bacterium | reverse complement strand
TGAGCTTCGCCGGAGATAACTTGAACCGGATTGATCTGCTCTGCATCTCGGGCTTCGTAGATCGTGATCTGATAAGAACGAACCATGGATGGATAGTTATTGTATAGATAAAAACGGATCGGTTGATCGATCGTGCCATCTTCCCGAACCACCACTTGGGTATTTTCGATTGACAAATTAAGCTTAAGCTTTTTATCGAATCGATCCTCACCTACGGTCATGACCGGGTCTTTTTTCATCGGTTCTTCTATCTCAGGGGTTGTCTGAGTCACTTGGGTCCCAGACTCGGCAGCTGCTGCAGTGCCAGCAGAAGAAAGTGCGATCGTACTTACAAATGCAAGCTTCGACCAGCTACGTTTCCATTGCCATAACTTTTTTTTCATTGTTTTCTTCACTCCTTTTCTGTAGTTTTTACGGTCTTGTTCCTAAGTTCCGTATAGTTCTGCTATTTGTTCTGTAATATTTTCTTAACGGCTCAGCGATTGATATAAAATTTCCATTACGCAACACTCCCTATTTAATTTCTATCTCTGCATTTATATTTGCGAATTCATGATAATCATGGATTCGTTTAAAACTTGAGTCCCAAAAGATGACCAATAAAATCCACTTTGTTTGGATCAGTCTGTCCAAAACAATATGTTAATTTTCAACTTCAATAATTAATTGATTAGTCAATTATATTTTTCGGCCACTATTTGTTTTTTTCAATTGCTCATTTTCTTGCCCTTAGGAAGCGTTCAAACTATAATTAATAATGTATAAATAAAATATAAAAATATGTAACATCATTTATTTAATAATTGAGGCCATATTTCATAAATATCTTTTTCTATAATCTTTGCGATAGTAATTTGGATACGAGCAGACTTGGATCTTCCTGCAATGACTTGGCTTACCGTAGTTGGCTTTACATTGCATTTATGAGCAATCTCAATCATCTTGACTCCTTTTAAAATAAGAGCCGCTTTAATTTCTATCGGAGTCATAATTCTCTCTCCTTCTTTGCGATTTTATTTAACTGGGTTTATTTTTTTGACCACATCGAGTCAACTTGTTTACTTATTTTTTTGTTGCAAATGATTTGATAATAAGTATTTTATGGCGGCCTAATTACTTAAGTTCAACTTTTTGTATGTTTTTAGATATTAATTTCGATAATCATTCACATCTTAAGTTATTTTTAATTTAAATTCAAGTTATTTTTAACTCAAAGGAGCTTTTTTATGCCGACTTTAGGGAATCGTATTCGTCATTTACGTATAAAATCAGGACTTTCAATCGGTTCTCTCGAAAAAATACTTGGAATAAATAATATTCAAAAGTACGAGGTAGGTTCAGTTCGCCCAGGATCGGATGCGATTATTGCTCTTGCAAATTTCTTTTCTGTTTCTTGCGATTGGCTGCTTCTAGGAGAAAAAGGAGGAAATTTCATCAATCAAGGTAAATATAACTTAGATGAAGAACTTGAAAAATCGATTGACTTACTTCAAAAGATTTATCAAGATCGGGGTCCAACAGTCCGAGAATGGGCAATATTCACTTTCAAAGACACCTTCAAAAAATATATAGACTAAAAAACTCCCAACAGATAAATCTGAAGGGAGTTTTTTAGTCTATATATTTACAGCTTTCTAACTTCTTTAAGAGGTTTTATTATTGGTTATAGACACATCTGGTATTCGACTTCTTACTTAAAGGCTCCGATTGATCTAAAAATTTTTATTACTACTTGATACATCTATAATCGATATTATTAAGAATTTGTGTTTTATATTTCAACAAAGCCCCGAGAACGTGGTATAATTTTTTAATATTATTCCTTTTCTTTTTACCTTAGGGATTTCCAAAGAAGGAGGATTCGAGTGAATCAATTTTCTAAAATTATTCTTGCGTCAGTACTTTTTTTACTTTTAGTTACCGTGACTGCCCTAGCTGCCAATGTGGATCAGCTTTATGATCTTGCCTTCGGAAGAAAAACAATGCAAGAAGTCCTTATCTCTGAGGGATTGGAGACTCCTGAGAAGCTCCAACGATACAATCGTTATGTGGAAGCTCTCGGAGAGAACCAACAATGGCTTACAAAGCAAAAGGCCGAAGAGGTTTATATCGAAAGCAAGGACGGACTGAAGCTACATGCCTATTATCTAAAGGAAAAATCTAATTCTACAAAAACAGTTATCATTGCTCATGGTTATCGAGCTAGTTCAATTGAAATGGTATCTTATGCTGAATATTTCCGAGATCATTATGGCTTTAATGTGCTTCTCCCCGATGCGAGAGGCCATGGAAAAAGCGAGGGTGAATATGTTGGGATGGGCTGGCCTGATCGACTCGACTATCTCCAGTGGGTACAATGGACTCTCAAAAAAAACGGCGATTCGAGCGAGCTGATTCTTTTTGGTGCTTCTATGGGTGGAGCCACAATGATGATGTTAAGTGGCGAGAAATTACCTTCTCAAGTTAAATTCATTGTTGAAGATTGTGGTTTTTCATCAGTGGAAGCAATCTTGACCTATCAAATCAAAAATCGTACTGATTTTCCAGTTGAACTTCTCTTGGGCTCTTTAAAGACTTATGTCCAAGTCAAATTAGGTTATTCTCTTGAGGAAGCTTCATCAATTGAACAAGTACGAAAAAAAACAGTACCTATGATTTTTATCCATGGTGATGCAGACTCAATCGTCCCGGTTTCGATGGTCTACCAAGTTTATGAAGCCGCACCAGAGCCCAAATCCCTCTTGATTGTTCCGGGTGCAGAGCATGTTAGAGCTTTTAACGATGAAAAGGCTCGATCTCTTGTAGATGGGTATATAAAAAAATATCTTACCCCATAAAAAATGAGCCTCTTGTCTTAAAGAGACTCATTTTTATTTTTAAAATAGACTCATTTGCTTTTCTTTCTTCGAAACAATTTCTTTGATAATGACTTGATCTTCTTTTTTCGGCCAGCCTATGAGCAAAGGTGACTTGGGATCATGTGCTTCTCGATGTCTCAAGACCCCTTCTAAGCTGTGATTGGCATAACAGTAAATACAACCATGGGAGCAGCTTTCATAAGCGCCAATATCAATGCTTTCAGCACAGCGACATCCAGGTCGTTGATTGGGATCTTTCTTGATTTTCAAAGGTGCAGATATCCTAGATATAAGCTGGGGATCGATGCAAGCTCCATGAGAAATTTTCAGGTTTTCCCAATTCTCTGCTTCTGAACAGCTGTAAAGCTCCAGTCCATAGGTTTGAGCAATTTGCGAAAACTCTCGAGCCAGAATAAAGCGGCTATCGCTATCAATAAATTCACTACCTAATTCACTTAGAGCTTGACGATTGCTTTCATAAGTATCTAGAAAGCTAACCACGCAACGAGAAGTATATTTTCCCAGTACTTTCACCATATCTTCAAAAGTCTTTACATGATAAGAGATCGGATGATCTGGGGTCAAGATAATTGGGTCATATCGCCAGATCACTTTTTCCATACCAATTCGAATACTTAAATTGCGAAAAACATCCACCAATTGTTTTTTCGTAGGAAGATGAGGCTCAATGTGTGTTGGATATGGGTTTAGGGTGAATTGAAAATAATAAGGGTAGCCTCGCTCGTCAATTTCTTTTAAGTGAGGGATCAATGGGCTTGGGTTTTTCGTCCAAAAAACGATGCAGTCGACCACTTCTGGGTCTAAACTAATTTCGGTATATTTTCCTTTCGTTTTTGGTCCTTGGATCACTACTTTTTTCTCCCGCAATCGATTCATAAACCATTCCGAATAGAAGGCCGGAATATCGGTTCTTCGACTGGCACTAATAATCATCTTTTCACACCTCCCCATGCCCTACAATTCATTCATTATATCAAACTTTACTCTCTAAATCTAAAAGTTCTTTTTTCATTTCCAATCCATAAGCATAGCCAACAAGTTTACCACTAGCCCCAATCACTCGATGACAAGGAGTTGCTATCACAATTGGATTTTTATTATTTGCAAGTCCTACTGCCCTTGCCCCTTTTGGGCATTCAACCGCTTCGGCGATTTCCTTGTAGCTCCGCACTTCTCCATAGGGAATTTCTCGCAAGGCGGCCCAAACTTTTTTTTGAAATTCCGTGCCAATCGGATTCATCGGAAAAGTAAAGTTCTTTCGCTTCCCATCCAAGTATTCTTCTATTTCTCGGAAAGCTTTTCGGATCAATGCTGTTTCTTCGATTTCCTCTGAGAATCGAGGAGATTGGGAAAAATAAATACTTGTAATCCCGCCATTCAATTCAACAATCCCTATTTTCCCCA
>JAGOHU010000026.1 GCA_017995975.1 Negativicutes bacterium | reverse complement strand
TCCTTATGCCAATGGACATCTCCATTTGGGACACGCACTTAATAAAATTATTAAAGATATTATCGTAAAGTATAAATATATGAGAGGCTTTGATGCACCTTATGTACCCGGGTGGGATACCCATGGAATGCCGATTGAGCATGCGGCGATCAAAATTCTCGGTCTAAATCGTCACGAGCTGGATATTCTCGAATTGCGCCGAGAGTGTCATCAATATGCGCTGAAATATGTGGATATTCAAAGAGAAGAATTTAAGCGTCTCGGAGTGATTGGCGATTGGAGCAACCCTTATATTACTCTTCAAAAAGAATATGAAGGCATTCAAATTAGAGTGTTTGGGGATATGGCGAATAATGGTCATATCTATAAAGGCTTGAAAACTGTGTATTGGTGCCCTCATTGTGAGACTGCTTTGGCAGAAGCTGAGGTAGAGTATGCAGAGAAGAAATCGAATTCGATTTTTGTGAAATTCCCTCTGGTTGATGGCAAAGGGAAAATTGCAGAATTGCCAAATTTACCAACTTTTGCGGTAATCTGGACCACCACTCCTTGGACGATCCCTGCCAATCAGGCGATCTCAGCTAATGCAGACTTCACTTATGTGTGGGTAAAAGCGGGAGAAGAAATTTTCTTGATGGCTAAAGATTTGATGGGTCAAGTGGCTGGAGAAGTGAAAGCGGAGGGCTGGGAGATTCTAGCGGAGCAACCGGGCTTGGAATTAGAGGGAGTTGAGTTTGCTCACCCTTATGAAGAGCGAGTCTCACCGATTCTTTTGGGTGAACATGTGACTTTGGAAGCCGGGACTGGCTTGGTTCATACTTCGCCTGCCCATGGTCAAGAAGACTTTGATGTATGCAAAAAATATGATATCACTATTCTAAGTATTGTCGATCACACCGGTCACTTTACGAAGGATGCAGGAATTGTGGCAGGTCAATTTATTGATGATGGCGGGATTACGGTGATCAAAGAATTGGCAGGTCGAGGAAGATTGCTAAGCAAAAGTAGTATGCGTCATCAGTATCCTCATTGCTGGCGTTGTAAAAACCCGATCATTTATCGGGCTACTGAGCAGTGGTTTGCTTCAGTAGAGAATTTCCGTCAGGATGCCTTGAATGCGATTGATAATGAAGTGAAGTGGATTCCTGCTTGGGGCCGCAATCGAATTTATAATATGGTAGAAGCTCGTCAAGAGTGGTGTATTTCTCGTCAACGAGTATGGGGAATGCCGATCCCGGTCTTTTACTGTGACGAGTGTAATGAGCCGATTATCAATGATGTGACGATCAATGGGGTCTCTACTCGCTTTACTGCCGAGGGGGCAGACTCATGGTGGAAATATGATGCAAAAGAATTCTTGCCTGCTGACTTTGCTTGTCCTCATTGTGCAAGTACAAAAGGCTACCGCAAAGAGACGGATACAATGGATGTTTGGTTTGATAGTGGGTCTAGCCATGCGGCGGTGCTTCGTACTCGGCCTGAGCTTCATTGGCCAGCCGATATGTATCTGGAAGGTAGCGATCAGCATCGAGGCTGGTTCCAATCTTCTCTTTTGACTTCTGTGGCTACGACTGGTCATGCACCCTATAAATCGGTATTGACTCATGGGTTTATCGTAGATGGGGAAGGCAAGAAAATGTCTAAATCGGTGGGAAATGTAATTGTGCCTCAAGAAGTGATTGAGAAATACGGAGCCGATGTGCTTCGTTTGTGGGTTTCTTCGACGGACTATCAATCGGATATTCGAATTTCACCAGAAATTTTGAAACAGGTTTCGGAAAATTATCGAAAAATCCGAAATACTTTGCGTTATTTAGTTGGTAATCTGTACGACTTTGATCCTTCGACCGATCGAGTGGCGTATTCGGACTTGATGGAGATCGATCAGTGGTTGCTGATGCGATTGCAAAAAGTGGAAGAAAAAGTGACTGAGAGCTTTGAAGAATATGAATTCCATCAAATGTTCCATGCGGTTCATAATTTCTGTACTGTTGATTTGAGTGCAATTTATTTGGATATCATCAAGGATCGTACTTATGCTTCTGGGGCCGAGTCGTTACTTCGACGCTCTGCTCAGACTGTGCTTTTTGACACAACTCAAGTTTTACTTCGCTTGATTGCTCCTGTATTGAGCTTTACTGCTGATGAGGTTTGGAGCTATTTACCAGTGAAAGAAGAGCTAGAGAGCATCCACTTGACTGACTGGCCGAAAGTCGATGTGGCTTATAAGAATGAGGAATTGGAAAATAAATGGGAGCGTCTGTTACTTTTCCGTGGGGAAGTGCTGAAGGCTTTGGAGATTGCTCGTCAGAAAAAAGAGATCGGAAATTCGGTGGATGCAGGGGTCGATGTCTATGTGGACTCGGATTGGTAAGAAGTCCTCGGGAAATCTGGATTGGCTTTGGATCAGCTGGCTATCGTTTCGGAATTAAAAGTATATCCTTTGGAAAATGCTCCGGCAGATGTTTTTGCTTCTGAAGAAATATCGATGAAAGTAGACGTAAGAAAGCCAAATGGGCAGAAATGCGATCGTTGCTGGTTAACTACAACTGATGGGGTTGCAGAGAATGATTCCTATTTGTGTGCTCGCTGTGCTGAAGTATTGCAAGGGATTTAGACCTATGGTAGTATAATTTTATACCCTAAATACTAATTTAAGGAGGTCATTTCATGTTTGTTATTAACGATTCTTGTATCAAATGTGGTGCTTGTGCAGGTCAATGCCCAGTATCTACAATTACTGAAGGAGAAAGCCAATATGTAATCGGTGATTCTTGCATCGATTGCGGAAGCTGTGCAGGCGTGTGCCCAGTAGGCGCAATTTCACCTGGCCAATAATTTAAGCAAAAAAAGACCTTGCAAGTTTGCAAGGTCTTTTCTTTTTTTTATTTCTTGAATCGGGTATAATAAGGGGTAGAGTTAAAATTTAGGTGAGGGGTAGTTGGATGATCATTCGAATGGCCTTGGTGATTGTAGGATCCCTACTTTTAGATCAAGGAACGAAATGGGTTGTGGAAGAAAATATGAGGCTGGGAGATTCGATTAAAATCATTCCAGATGTTTTTCATTTTACTTATATCATAAATCGAGGCGCTGCATTTGGAATATTAGAAAACCAACGGGTTTTCTTTATTTTAGCCGCACTTTTGATGGCTGGTTTTGGTCTGTGGGCGTTATGGAAATTTCGCCATTATGGCAACTTTTTTGTTTATGGAGTGGCTGGAATGATCGGTGGGGCGATCGGAAATTTACTGGATCGGATTCGTTTGAGCGGAGTGGTCGATTTTTTTGATTTTCGAATTTGGCCAATTTTTAATATGGCAGATATTTTTATTGTATGTGGAGCGGCGGCAATTATCTGGTCGTTTTGGCTAGAGGAAAAAAAGGAACGGATGATAAAATGAAGAAGATTCAAGTAGTAGCTGAAAATCATGAAGGCCAGCGTATGGACAGTGCTTTGGTCGAATTGTTGCCTGAGTATTCTCGGACAGCGATCCAAAGATGGGTCAAAGAGGGTCAAGTGTCAGTTGGGGGTAAGGTAGTTAAGTCGTCTTACAAGGTTGAGGCAGGTCAAGAGATTTTGATTGAAATTCCTGAGGTAAAGGAAAGCACTTTGGTGGCTCAGGATTTGTCAGTGCCTATTTTGTACGAAGATGAAGATTTAGTAGTAGTGAACAAGCCAAGAGGTCTAGTGGTTCATCCGGCGGCAGGACATGGGGATGGGACTTTGGTGAATTCTCTCTTGGCCCAGTGTGGCAATTTATCGGGCATTGGTGGAGAGATTCGTCCTGGGATTGTTCATCGGTTGGATAAAGATACTTCGGGTGTTTTAGTGGTGGCGAAAAATGATTTGGCTCACCACTCCTTGACCGAGCAGATCAAAGTTCGAGAAGTGAAGCGGATTTATCGGGCCATTGTGAAAGGCGAGATTTTGGAAAGTCGAGGCCGGATCGAAGCTCCAATCGGTAGGCACCCAAAGGATCGTAAGAAAATGGCGATCAATATGAAAGATGGTAAAGAGGCGGTGACTGAGTTTACCGTATTGGAACGATTTAAAGATTATACTTTGGTGGAATGCCGTTTGATTACTGGGCGGACTCATCAAATTCGGGTTCATTTTTCTTATATTGGTTTTCCTGTGGTGGGTGACCCAGTGTATGGGACTCGAAAACAACTTTTTGCGATCGAAGGGCAAGCACTTCATGCTCACCAATTGTCTTTTGTCCATCCACGGACCAGCGAAATGATTACTTGTGTGGCCCCTGTGCCAGCAGATATGGAAGAAATCTTGGATCAACTTCGTACATAGGAGGAGAATATGAATAAGCTGCGAGATAAGAGTGTTTTGATAGATGAGCAGGGAATTCGACGAGCAATTACCCGGATTTCTCATGAAATTTTAGAAAAGAATAAAGGGATTGAGGATTTGATGCTAGTTGGGATTCGGACTCGTGGGGTTCCTTTGGCTCATCGGATCGCCAAGATGATTGAAGAAATTGAGGGAAAAGCCGTACCAGTTGGAATTTTGGATATTACTCTTTATCGAGATGACCTTTCTACTTTCAATTCTCAACCGATTGTTCGGAGTACTGAAATTGTGGGGGATATTAGTGGTAAGAATATTATTTTAGTCGATGATGTTCTTTATACAGGCCGGACGATTCGATCTGCTTTGAACGCATTGGTTGATTTAGGGCGACCGATGAAGATCCAATTGGCAGTGCTGGTGGATCGAGGCCATAGGGAGCTACCGATTCGAGCCGATTATGTGGGGAAAAATGTTCCGACTGCTCAAAAAGAGGTGATTCGAGTGGAATTGCATGAAGTGGATGAGCAAGAACAAGTGATGCTGGCAGAGCGCATTTTTGAATGAAAACTGTTATAATAAGAAGGCAAATTGATTTTGAGGTGAGTCTATGAAAATTATCTTTGCTAAAGAAATGGGTTTTTGCTATGGAGTGCGTCGGGCTGTGGAAAGTGCAATTGCAAGTGCAGACACAGTTGGTGGAGCTGTAACTCTAGGGCCGATTATTCATAACCCCCAGATGGTTGGGAAGCTAAAAGAGCTGGGCGTAGGAGTTGTCCATTCGTTAGAAAATTTAGATGCCAAAAAAGTCATTATCCGCTCTCATGGGGTAGGGCCTCGGGTCTACCAAGAGGCGGAGGAAAAGGGCATTGAGATTTTGGATGCTACTTGTCCTCATGTGCGAAAAGTACGAGAAGCGGTGTTGGAATTTGCAAAGCAAAATCGCCGGATTATTATTATCGGCGAAGCGGATCATCCAGAAGTACAAGGAGTGCAAGAGTGGGCAGGTGATCGATCGTTGGTGATTTCTACAGAGGAAGAAGCTCAAGCGATTCCTTATGGCGACTCGATCGGTGTGGTAGCTCAGACTACTTTTCAAAATTCGATTTTTGACGAGTTAGTGAAAATTATTCAAAGCAAATCGGAAGATGTGGCGATCAAGCCTACTATTTGTTCGGCTACTGAGCTTCGTCAACAAGCAGTGCGAGACCTTTGTAATGAGGTGGAGCTTGTGGTGGTGGTTGGCGGAAAAAATAGTGGAAACACAAAAAGACTGGCAGAAATTGCTAAAGAAGAAGGAAAAAAGGTCATTTTAGTAGAAATAGCAGAAGAGTTAAATCCTGAAGATTTTACAAATTTAGAGTCTATTGGGATTACTGCTGGGGCCTCTACACCGGATGAAATTATCCAGTCTGTTGCTAAGCGGGTAGAAAGCTTTGGGAATGGTAAAAAAGAGGAGGAAATAGAAATGGAAAACAAAGAAGTACTAGAAAATTTAGAAACTGCTGTAGCAGAAAATGCACCAGTGGAAGAACTAAAAGAAGTAGAGACAGTAGCGGCTGAGTCTGCTCCTGTAGTGGAAGTAAAAGAGCCGGTTGCCGCAGATATGGCTGCTCATGCTGCAGCAATAGTGGCCGCAGAAAAAGAAGATACCATGGAAGCTTTGATGGGCGATGAACATATGGGACCAAGCCTTCGAGTAGGAGAAAAAGTGACTGGTACAGTTAATTCTGTGACCAGTGACGGGATTTTCCTTTTCATTGGTGGAAAAAGTGATGGATTTATTCCTTTTAAAGAGTTGATGGTTCCAGAAGACAAATCCCTTGAAGAAGCTTTTGCTGTGGGGACTGAAGTGATTGCAATCGTTCTTCAAACTCAAAATAAAGAAGGAAATCCAGTACTTTCTCAATCCAAAATTGCTCGCGAGCTTGTTTGGGGTAAAATTCAAGAGGCTGTTGAAAAAGGAGAAGCTCTGACAGGAAAAGTGGGAGAAGTTGTCAAAGGCGGCCTGACTGTTTTTGTCGATGGAATTCGCTCTTTTGTACCTGCTTCCCAAGTAGATATCCGCCGAGTGGAAGACTTAGGCACTTATGTAGGAAAAGTACTAGAATTTATTCCTGTAGAAATGGAAGCAGCGAAAAATCGTCTGGTTCTTTCTCGTCGTGCATTGCTGCAAAAAGCTGCGGATATTGAGAAACAAGCTGCTTTGGCTAAGTTGGAATTGGAGCAAGTAGTACGGGGAGAAGTCAAACGGATTACGGCCTTTGGTGCTTTTGTTGATTTGGGCGGAGTAGATGGATTGATCCATTTGAGTCGCTTGTCTTGGGGTCATGTTCGAAAAACTTCGGATGTGGTTAAAGAGGGAGATCAAGTGGAAGTGAAGATCGTTGAGCTTGATAAAGAGGCTGGAAAAGTCAGCCTGAGCCTTAAAGATATGGCACCAGATCCTTGGATTACTACTGTGAAGTCTATGAAAGTGGGCGACGTGATGAAGGTTACTGTTGCTCGTAAAGCCAAATTTGGTGCTTTCGTTGAAGTAGTACCTGGAGTGGATGCGTTGCTCCCACTGGGTGAAATCAGTGAAGATCATGCAGAAAAAGCTTTAGATGTGATGGAGATCGGTCAAGAGTTGGAAGTGAAAGTTTCTCGAATTGACTTGGCTCAAAAACGCCTGACTGTGAGCTTGAAGCGCTTCCACCAGGATCAAGAGCAAGCAGCTTACCAGCCCTTTATTGCACAAAATGAAGATAAATTAGAAGTTTCCTTGGGAGATCAACTTGCAGATGCGCTCAAGCAAGTAAAAACAGAAGAATAATTCGTAAAGATAGCGGCCTTTGGCCGCTTCTTTTCTGATAGAGTAGAGAAAAAGAAAGAGGCCGGAGGAACCGTTATGAAACCAATTGTAGCAGTAGTAGGACGCCCAAATGTAGGGAAGTCCACATTAATTAATAAGATCGCCCGAAAACGGATTGCGATCGTTGAAGACATGCCTGGAGTGACCCGAGATCGTCTTTATGTAGACGTAGAGTGGTTGGGCAGAGAATTTATTATGGTAGATACAGGTGGTCTAGAACCGGACAGTGACGATCCGCTTTTGCAGGATATGATGAAGCAAAGTCGTTTGGCAATGGATGAAGCAGATGTAATTTTATTTATTGTAGATGGTCGGGATGGAATGCAACCTTCTGACCTAGAAATTGCTCATATTTTGCGTACGAGCCGTAAGCCGGTCTTGTTGGTAGTCAATAAAGTAGATAGCCAAAAACAAGAGGCCAATGCCTATGAATTCTATAGCTTAGGCCTAGGAGACCCGATTTCGATTTCGGCGGCAAATATGCTTAATTTTGGTGATTTATTGGATGATATTTGTGACCATTTCCCATCACCCGATGAAATGGAAGATGATCCAGATACTCTGAAAATTGCGGTAATTGGACGACCAAACGTAGGGAAATCTTCTTTGGTGAATAGCCTTTTAGGCAGAGAACGAATGATCGTCAGCGATATTGCTGGGACTACTCGAGATGCGGTAGATAGTGCTTTTCAAGCGAATGGTCAAAAGTATACTTTGATTGATACAGCTGGATTGCGAAAAAAAGCTAAAGTCGATGATGGGGTCGAGCGTTATAGCGTGATCCGAACTCTGAGGGCCATTGATCGCTCTGATGTGGTCTTGATGTTAATCGATGCAGAGTCTGGCGTGACTGAGCAAGATAAGCGAATTGCGGGCTATGCTCATGAAGCAGGTAAAGCGGCGATTATTTTGGTAAATAAATGGGATTTGTTGGAGAAAGATAATTCAACAGTCAATGAGTATACGAAAAGTTTGCGTCATGAATTGATTTTCTTGACCTATGCACCGATTTTATTTATTTCTGCTTTGACGAAGCAACGACTTCATAAGATTCCTGAAATGGTTTCTGCCGTATCGGAACAAAATAATTTACGGGTCTCTACTGGTACTTTGAATCAAGTACTTCAAGATGATTTGGCAATTACGCCAGCTCCGTCGGTACGAGGAAAACGATTGAAAATCTATTATGTGACCCAGGCAGATACCAAACCACCTACTTTTATCTTCTTTGTGAACGACCCAGAATTATTCCATTTTTCTTATATGCGTCATTTGGAAAATGTCTTCCGAGCCACATTTGGCTTCGAGGGAAGTCCGATTCGCTTGTGGTCTCGAGGACGAAAAGAGAAGGATGGGGACGAATAAGAACAGTATTAGGAGGCTTGTATGCTAAATTGGTTGGGGGCAGGCTTGGGGGCTTATCTTTTAGGCTCTACTCCGAGTGGACTTTGGATATGCCGATGGCTGGGGAATTTAGACATTAGAGAATTTGGCAGCAAAAATACTGGGGCTACCAATGTGTATCGAGTGATGGGATGGAAAGTTGCTCTGATTGTATTTTTGATGGATAGTTTCAAAGGGGCCTTTTCGGTCTGGCTAGGGGGCTGGTTGACCGGTGAACCCCTGGGGGCACTTTTGGGCGGCCTACTTGCTTTAGTGGGCCATACCTGGTCTTTTTGGATGAAATTCTCCGGTGGTCGTGGCGTGGCGACTGGGGTAGGGGTATTGGCGAGCTTGATGCCGACTGTGGCAGGCCTCGTTTTTTGCACGTGGCTAGTGATCGTCTTTTTGACTCGCTATGTCTCGTTAGGGTCGATTGTAGGTGCGGCTCTTGCGCCTCTTTTGGCTTGGTACTTCGGGTATCCAGTCAGTTATCAAGTCTTTGTGGCTTTGATGGCGTTCTTTGTCATTTTTCGACATCGAGAGAATATGGGACGCCTTCTAAAAGGAACTGAAAATAAAGTGGGCCGAATTTCTACAGAGAAAGGAGAGTCCAAATGAAAATAGGTGTTTTAGGAAGTGGAAGCTGGGGGGCCACCCTGGCTTATTTACTTTCGACCAAAGGACATGAAGTGATTCTCTGGGGTAGAGATTCCGAATTGATGGCAGAGCTCCAAGCTACGAGGCATCATCCACGCTTTGCAAGTTCAATGACATTTCCAGATCAAATAGAGGCAACTTCCGATTTTGAAAAAACAATTCAAGAATCAGACTGCCTCTTTTTTGTAGTTCCATCTTATGGGATGGGCGAGATCGCAGAAAGAGCCGCAAAATTTGCAAAAAAAGATGTGCTGCTCGTCTCCTGTGCCAAGGGATTTGAGCCTGGGACTTTCAAAAGAATGAGTGAAGTATTGGAAGAAAAATTTGTAGGTGTTTCTTCAAAGGTTGCGGTTCTTTCTGGGCCCAATCATGCAGAAGAGGTCATTTTAGGGCAGCCTTCGGCAACTTTGATCGCTTCAAAAGATGAGGAAGCTGGGAAAAGAATACAAGATATTTTGATCACCCCGACTTTTCGGGTGTACACCAGTTTGGATGTGATCGGAGCAGAAATTGGGGGAGCCTTAAAAAACATCATCGCTCTGGCTTCGGGGATACTTTCAGGCCTTAAAATGGGAGATAACTCGAAAGCAGCCTTGATGACTCGAGGGCTTGCGGAAATTGCCCGCTTGGGGGTAGCGATGGGAGCCAATCCGATGACTTTCACAGGACTTTCAGGGGTTGGCGATCTAATCGTCACTTGTACCAGTGAGCATAGCCGGAATTTTCGGGCTGGCAAGCTCATGGCTCAAGGAAGAACTGCGAAAGAGGCAATGGCTGAAATTGGGATGGTAGTCGAAGGAATTCGAGCAGCCGAGGCAGCTCATTTCTTGTCTTTACAAACCGCTGTGCCTATGCCAATCAGTGAAGTCCTGTATGGGGTGATCCAAGAAAAACTCAGTGTGCACGAGGCGGTTGCTCGATTGTTAGAGCGTGAAAAGAATAGTGAACTGGAAGAATTGTCTTATTTTTAGTCCTTCGTTGTGACTTAAAATAGAAAATGATATAATGTTTTTATGGAAGAAACAAATGTAAGGGGGTGAGAGAATGGATCGAAAAGGAACTTTTTATCTGGTAAAAGAAGAAATTCTCCCCGAGGCAATTAAAAAAACCATTCGTATCAAGGAAATCTTGAAAAAAGGCGAGGCTCGAACGATTAACGAAGCGGTAGAAATGGTAGACTTGAGCCGAAGTGCTTATTATAAATATAAAGATTATGTTTTTCCTTTTTATGAAGCTAGCCATGAGAAAATTATTACATTAGGCTTTTTACTGGAACATAAACCGGGAGTGCTATCAAAGCTTTTGCAGACTCTCGCTCATGATGGAGCCAATGTGCTAACCATCAATCAAGGGATTCCCTTACAAGGCCTAGCAAACGCGACCGTGTCTGTGGAGACCATTCACTTGAAAATTGATATGGAAGCTCTTTTAGACAAGCTCCGGATGATCGATGGAGTCAAGCGGCTTGATGTACTTGGACAAGCTTGAGGCTTGACAAAATACCCCTAAATCAGTTAGGATAATCTTTGTATCGGGGCGTAGCTCAGCTTGGTAGAGCGCTACCTTGGGGTGGTAGAGGCCGCAGGTTCAATTCCTGTCGTTCCGACCAAATGAAATTAAAAGACTCTCGGACTTTTCAGTCTAAGAGTCTTTTTCTATTTTCATCCGTTGGGCCTCAATTATTAGATCCGTTATGATGAACTGTATGGAAAAATGATGAAAGCGCTTGTTGTAGTAAGGAGAGAGTGTTATGGGGATTTTAAGTCCAAAAATACCGGCTCAGTTGGCTCGGGTCGATGATTTTTCATCTTATGTAAGTGAATTTTTAGCAGAAGAATTGCCAATTATCGAAATGGAGTGTACCGATGAAAAAGGAGTAGCAGGTGAATTTCGTAAAATTGATATACGAAAGAGTCGTTTTACTAATTGCACTTTTACTCATTGTGATTTTGAAAAGGCTAGCTTTGTGGATGTGATCTTTGAAGCTTGTGATTTTTCAAATAGTAAGTTTTCCGAAGCTTATTTTGAGCGATGTCAATTTAGCCATTGTAAGTGTATCGGAGTTGATATGAGTCTTACAATGATTAAGAGCACAAAATTCGAGCAATCCAATTTTACTTATTCTTCTTTTAATCAAACGAAAATGTTGGATGTTTTCTTTGATCGGATTGATTTTTCAGAAGCCTCGATGGGAGAGGCAAAGTTAAAGAAATTTGCTGCGAAGAATTCATTATTTGTGAAGAATAATTTTTTTCAGACCTTATTGGCTGGGGTTGATTTTACTGGCAATGAATTGATCGCTCCTATGGTGTCGAGTCCGCCATATGAGCTAAAAGGGATGATGATTGATCAATTTCAAGCGGCTGATTTGATTGGTTTGTTAGGTGTGATTGTTAAGGAAAACATGGAAAAAGCGTAAAAATATCCAATGAGTAGAAGGATCAATCAATTTATTTCTGCTCATTGGACAGGGCGCTTTTTTCTTCAGTCAGAATTAGTTTGGACAATTAGAAGAGCCGGTAGCATCTGAATATGCTACCGGCTCGGTGCCAAAGACAGCCTCCACCTTCCATCTTTGACGGCTGCAACTGTGAATCCCCTTTCACAGTTGCAACGGATGAATTTTACCATAGGTTGGGGATTCTTGACAATATGGAGAGAAATAAAAATTATTGGATTAATTTAATTATTTAAAAGAGGATTGCTGTTATTTTCAAGCGAATCTTTGTGGTATAATGTTCTAGTAGAAATACAATTGTAAGGAGGCATGTTCATGAAAGCATTAGAAGGACTTCGGGTACTTGATTTAAGCCGTGTATTGGCAGGACCTTTTTCGACGATGGTTTTGGGAGATTTGGGTGCAGAGATTATTAAGATCGAACAACCAGGAGTAGGAGACGACTCACGTGCATTTGGACCTTTTATCGGGGAAGAAAGCTCTTATTTTATGAGTCTCAACCGGGGTAAGAAAAGTATTACTTTAAATTTGAAAGATGACGCTGATCGAGCTGTTTTTATTGATTTAGTAAAAGAGAGCGATATTGTTGTTGAAAATTATCGCCCAGGAACCATGGCTAAGCTGGGATTTGAATATGAGGACCTAAAAAAAGTAAATCCTCGTATTATTTATGCAGCGATTTCTGGCTTTGGTCATTCCGGCCCTTACAGTACTCGTCCTGCTTATGATATGATCGTTCAAGCGATGGGTGGGATCATGAGCATTACTGGTGAGCCAGGTCAAGCTCCAGTGCGAGTAGGTTCGTCTATTGGCGATATCACTGCTGGTATTTTTGGTACTGTCGGTATTTTAGCTGCTGTAGAAGCTCGTCATACAACTGGAGAAGGACAAAAAGTGGATGTGGCGATGCTAGATTGCCAAGTGGCAATTTTGGAAAATGCGATTGCTCGCTATTTAGTAAATGGAGAGGTTCCAGTGCCACTCGGTTCACGTCATCCTTCCATTACTCCATTCCAAGCCTTCCCAACTAAAGATTATTATGTAATCATGTCGGCTGGAAACGATGCACTGTGGGCAAAATTGTGTAACGTAATGGGAACTCCAGAATTAATTAACGATCCTAAATTTGCTACCAATCGAGATCGAAATGACAATGTCGTTGAATTGTCAGAAATTATTAGCAAAATCAGCGTAACGAAAACGACTGCTGAGTGGATGGACGTACTTGAAAAAGGTGGATTGCCAGTAGGACCAATCAATACGGTTGATAAAGTGGTACATGATCCTCAAATTGAAGCACGTAATATGATTGTCGAAGTAGAGCATCCAGTCGCTGGGAAAATGAAGTTTGCTGGAAACCCAATCAAGCTTTCTGCAACTCCTGGTGAAGTGACTGTGCCTGCGCCAACTTTAGGACAACATACCGATGAGATTTTGAAAGACCTTTTAGGTTGGTCGGAAGATCAAATTGGAGTCTATAACGCTCAAAAGAAATAGAGTATATGGAAAAGCCCGAGATTTTAATCTCGGGCTTTTTTGATGTCACGAACTTCAATTTTATAGGGGTCATAGGGATAAATTTTGGACATATTGGAAGCCGATAGGCTTTTGTCGAAAAATTCCGAATCATCTGGTCGAATTCCATATTTGGTAGAAAGAAAGAGGGAGAAAATTTGTATGACTAAGGAGTAGATGATTGTAGCGTAACCCGAACCCAGATAGGAGATGTTTTCGCCTACTTCAAATTGGTAATTAACATCGGTTTTGCTTTTTTCTCCGTTGTCCCAAAAAAGGGAAGCGATTTTAGGATTTATTGTATTTGCATGAATTTCATGAAGCAAATCCTCTTCATATTGACGGATATAAGGGGCGTTTGCCATTAGTTGGAAGATCAAGGTTTTGCTATCAAGGGCAAAGAGCTTTCGATATCGGAAGCCAAGGGTGGATTCAAAATAAGCATCCACATTTCCAGCGGTGAATTCGATACATTTGTGAGCCGCTTCTTTGGTGAGGCCTTGGAAAGCGTCGGTGCCGACGAAGATCACTTTTTTGAAATCTTCTTGGGCTAGGTCAAAAATAGAAGGCCACAATTTTTGTATCACTTTTTCGGCGTGCTTTGCAACCTTGCGGAAGTCTTCGCTACGAGTC
>JAGOHU010000153.1 GCA_017995975.1 Negativicutes bacterium | reverse complement strand
ATCATTGTTTCCGAAGCTTCGCTATATCGCCCTGCTCCTTTGAGGTACCAGTCCATGGCTACCTTATAATCTTGCTGAACTCCACGGCCATAATAGTAAAGATTTCCCATCCGATACATTCCAGCACCACTATTTTTATCAATTGCTTTTTGGTACCATTCACTGGCCTTTTGATAATTTTGCTCGACCCCTTTGCCCTCTTCATAGGCAAGCCCCAAACTTACACAGGCCAAGACAGAGCCTTTTTCTACCGCTTTTTCATACCAGTAAATGGCTCTCAGATAGTCGGGTAAAATATCTTCTCCTTTGTAGTAAATAGTTCCGAGTCGATATTTGTCATAACTATCCCCTTCGAGTCCAGCTTTTTCATACCACCCAAGTCCTTTAGTTTGATCCTTTTTTACTCCCTCTCCCTTGAGATGGATCCGACCGATCTGCCAATAAGCAATGGTCATTTTCTTATCTGCTGCCTTTTGATACCATTCTAAGGCTTTCGTATAGTCTTTCGAAATTCCCCAACCACGATAATAAAAATTGCCGATTTGATAACAAGCGAATTGATCTCCTGAATTTGCTAATTCACTATATAATTCAAAAGATTTACCATAATCACTTTCCAAGCCCCCAAAACCATATTGATAGTAGGAAGCAAGCTTGGCCTTACCTTCATCTCCTTCTTTCAACACCGCTTTTTCATACCACAAGAGCCCCACTTCCCGATCTTTTTGGACTCCAGTACCCTCTAAATAAGCCTTGCCTAAAACCCACATGCTACCGACCGAACCCTGAAGAGCCGCTTGCCGGTAAAGCTCTACCCCTTTGGCTTGATCTTTTTCTACCCCGATCCCGCCAAAGTATAGCCGACCCAGCTCATACTGACCCCATACGCTCCCTTGAGTAGCTGCTTTTTCATACCACTGAAAAGCAGTGGTCAAATTTTTTGTTGTCCCGATCCCAGACTCATAAACCCGACCGAGAGCCACTTGTGCACCTGGATGACCCTTTATTGCCGCCTTCTCGTACCAAAAAAAGGCTATTCTTCGATCCTCCTTTGTCCCTTCCCCCCAATGATAAGCATAGCCAAGGGAATACTGGGCATAGGTATTCTCTTTTTTAGCAGCTTCTTGGTACCAATAAAAAGATTTTTCTAAATTCTTGGAGCTTGATTCTTCTTTATATAGCCAACCTAATTGAGCCATAGAGCTGACATCGCCCTGAACCCCAGCTTTTTCATACCAATAAATACTCTTCGAAATATCTTTTCTTTTTCCTGACGAATAAATATTTCCCAGATTACTTTGAGCCGCAAGCTCTCCTTGAGCTCCTGCTTTTTCATACCACCCAATTGCTACCCCTTCATCTTTGGGAACACCATTTCCATCAATAGATAGAACCCCCAACCAGGTTTGAGCTTCTCGATGACCTTGATCAGCTGCCTTTTTGTATAACTCCACCGCTTGGCTCATATCTTTTGGTACCCCAATACCATTGGTATAAGCAAGAGCCAAATTGTATTGACCATTCTGATAGCCTTGGTCAGCAGATTTTCTATACCAATCTGCTGATTTTTCAACATCCTTCTCAACTCCATAACCATACCGATAAGAATTCCCCAGTGCATTTTGGCCTTTCCGATGACCTTGGACAGCAGACTTTTCAAACCACACCGCCGCTTCCTTTTTATCCAGCTCTACCCCTTGCCCGAGATCATATAGAATGCCTAGATTAAATTGCCCTTCTGGGTCCCCAAGCAGAGCTGCTTTTTCGTACCACACAAAAGCCTTAGCATACTCTTTTTTATCAAAATAATAAATGCTTCCAATCTCCAAATAGCTTTTTGCTTTTTTATCTTCTGCTCCTTTTAAAGACCAATACTCTGCTTTCGAATAGGTCTCTGGCGTAGCAAAATAAATTTCCTTCAATTTTTCTTGGGCACCTTTATCTCCTTGCTTTGCCGCTTCTTCATACCAAAAAATTGCTTTCTCTTTATTTTGGGTAAGCGAATTACTACCCTCATAGTAAGAGTCTCCTAAAAATTTCTGAATGCCCGCTGTACCACCAGTGCCAGCTTTCACTAAAAAAGCTTCACCTTTTTTTATATCTTTAGGGACACCTTCTCCATTTAGATAAGAAAGGCCTAGTAAAAAAAAGGCTTGTTTGTTCTCCTTGGCTACTGCTTTGCTCAGCCAAAAATGAGCTTTCTCAAAATCTTTTTCCATCAATTTTCCCTCGAAAAAATAACTATAGCCTAAATAATACTCTCCCTCACTGTAACCCGATCGGGCTGACCGAACTAAATAATCTTTTGCAATATTTTTATTTTCCGGATTACTCGTACTCTTTTCATACATTCGAGCCAAATCATACAAAGCTTCTCCATCCCCAAATTCGGCTCGACGTTGCAATTCTTCAAATTCGATTCGCCCCATCGACTCCGCAGCTACGACCCCATAGTTCCCTATGACAAAGGTCAGACAAATTCCAGCAACAAGCTTTTTCCACTGCTTCATTATTCTCACTCCATACCATTTTCAAATCTTGAAAGCTAAACAACTTCGTAATTATTTCTTATACCTAAGTAATCGCTCTTGCAAAGTTCCGGTATGCAATTCAAAAAGGTGATTATCATAATCGTAAAAATAAATAGATCGACCTTCTCCTTCGACTCGCGTTCTTTCTGGTTTAATTTCCAGTCCTAGCCCTTTGATCTTTGTCCAATAAGACTCATAGTCCAGATCAAGAATTTTAAAAGCCACATGGTTATAGTTTGTTTCCACCAAAGAGTCACCTTCCATAATGCAAATCCAAATATCTCCAATCAAAAAAAACTTCTCTTTCGAAAGAGAAAAAGTTGCATCTCCACTGGAATAAATCTCTTGAGCATCAAAAATCGTCCGGAAAAAGTTTGCTCCTTTTTCCAAATCTTTTACAATAAAAGTCAAATGACTAATCCCTTGAACCATAAAATCCCATCCTTAATCCATTTTATATGACCATTCTCTTCCTGTTCATATCATTCAGGTTCTCTTTTTTATGATTAATTTCCTCTAAATAATCATAAAAATATCCACCCTATTCAAAGGTGGATATTTTTATTCTTCTATTCTTTTCTTAATTCTCCATTTTGGAGCACATTTAAAATCGCCATATCAAGGCCATTCAACCCGCTGGAAGATACACTTCCTAAGTTGCGAATCGTTTGCTCCGGATCTTTGCTAACGATCCCACCGATCTCACCTACTTCGATCTCGCTTTGAGCCAAATAAGCGGCTAATACGGATTCCTCGGCCGAAGTGGCAATCTTATTCGCACAGCCCGCTTTCGCCCCGTCACAGATCATTCCTGCAAGACTAGCGATCATATAATTAATGGCCCGCCCGATCTCTTCGTCTTTTCCGCCAAGAAGCCACGCATTTCCAGCAGCAGCTCCTGCACCGGCGGCAATGGAGCAACCACAAATAGGAGAAAGTCTTCCGGTAAAAGCCTTGATGTAGCTTGTCACTAAATGACTAATCCCCAATGCTCGAGTCAAGACCTCATCATTTTTTTTTAAGTAATGAGCCAGCAAATACACCGGCAAAGTCGCCGTGATTCCGTGGTTTCCACTGCCCGCACTGCTCATGACCGGCATATTCACTCCGCCCATACGACCATCCGCCGCCGCGGCAGTACTCATACGGACCTGATTCATAATGCTATTTTCCATCAAATTTGCATCAATCAGTTTCTTGATGCGGCTCCCGACCCCAGCACCACTACCTTTATCGAGTCCCTCTACCGACATGGCATAATTCATTTCAGCTCCATCAAGCAAAAAGTGGATATCTTCTTTCGGAAGCTCTTCCATGATCTGGCGAATTTCCTTTAAATTGTGATCGGCGATCACAAAATCAGTCCGAACCGTTTCCTCTTTCTCAATCACTTTGCTGACTACAATTTCTCCATCTTTGATAATGGAGACCACATTGTCATGCTCTCCCAAAATCAAGCAAATCACTTCACTCTTCTCAGTCTTCGCTTGCACCTTGATATAGACTCCATGCTGAGCCGAATCAAAATTGATATGCACTTTCTCTTGCAAAGCTCGGGCCACTTCATAGTCGGCTTCTTTCACATCTCGAAGGACTTCTAGCCCCAAATCTGGGTTGCCACTGACCCAAGCAATCGCACCGGCAAAGCGGTTTCCTGTTTCGGTAGTTCCTGGAATGGTTACCTTAAAACCATTTTTATAGATTGCATCGCTGACCTCAATATTTAAAGAAATGAGCTCCCCCTCAGAATATTGTTTAGTCCAAGCCACTCCTA
>JAGOHU010000025.1 GCA_017995975.1 Negativicutes bacterium | reverse complement strand
CCTTATTATTCGCTTAGGCCATGTTCCTTTTGTAGATATGACAGGCCTGGAGACTTTGGTAGAAGTGATTGGGAAACTACGGAAACGGGGGATTGCGGTATTTGTTTGTGAAGCCAACTCGAAAGTACGAGAGCGAATGCATCGGGCTGGTATTTTTGAAATACTTGGTCGTGGAAAGTATTGGAAACGCTTTTCGAGTGCGATGATTCGCTGCCAGCGGTTACTAAAAGAATTGGATGAACGAGAAAGCCGGAAAGAACAATAAAATGAGGTCTGATGATTTTATTCGTCAGGCCTCATTTTTGTTTACTTAACAAAATTTTGATGGATAAGTATTCCTAAATCATTTTGAAAATCTAGACTTTCTTTGGCACAAACAAAATCTTTGGTAAAACAGACTAGGATGACTTCTCCTGCTTGGCTAAATAGTATGCCTGTATCATGATCGATTTGAGTAAGTTCGCCTGTTTTGTGGGCAAATTCAAATTGCCCGTTCCAGCTGGTCGAAAGCTTGTGATTGAATTGTTGACCCTTTAAGATTTCGATAAATCGTTTTCGGTTCTCGGAAGTGATTGAGGCTTCTGGAGCGAGTAGTTTGCTGAATAATGAATAGGTATCGATCGGAGTTGTATCGTTTTGTCGTCCTTCTGATTGAGCAGTGGTGTCCATCATTTTTCGTTGAAGCTTGGTTTTTTTTCAACCTTCTTTTTGGCAAGTTTGGTTGATGCTTTCCAAGCCTAATTGATCAATGAGGAGGTTCGTTGCTCAATTGTCACTCACAATAATCATTAAAGTAGCTAGATCCCATAAAGGAAGCCTAGTCGTATCACTAAAGTAAGCCATCACTCCACAACCGAAGGTTCGCTCTTTGGTCATCAATGAAATTTTCTGATTTGGGTCGATTTGATTGCTTTCGACTTGCCGAAAAAATTCCCACAAAATAAAGAGTTTGATGATACTGGCAGCAGGGAAAGTACAATCCGAGTTGTAGGAAAAATAGATTTCTTCTTGTGAACCAATCATGATCCCGGCGGTGCCAGAAAAATGAGTTAGAAGTGGAGCGACTTGTGTATCCAATCGAGTCAAAAGGGGCACCTCTTTTTCTGATCGTAAAAATCATTTGGTTCTGGGAACGGTTAAGCTACCTTGAGGCATAAGGATAATACTGGGTGAGTCGCCGATTTTTTCGGTGGCGATTTCGAGAGCTTCCTCAATGGACTTAGCAGGAGTGAAAAGTAGCTTTTCGGCAAGCTCTTGAGTGAGAGAGGAAACCAGGATGAAAGTGGCTTTTTTCATCAATCGAGTGACTGCGTAAGCTTTGTGTGCCCCAATTTGAAAGTCTGCTCTCACAACCTTCTCAACTTCTTCGGGGGTTCGATGTTTTTCCATGAGAGACTCATAAAGAGCCGAACCAGAGCCTTCTCGACATTCTGCTAGAAGAATAACGACTCCGCCTTCACGAACAGCCCACCAAGCATTGTCCATTGTTTTTTGTACTTGGTAAATGTTAATATCTTTTGGATAGCCTCCGCAACTAGCAATGACTAGATCAGCAGGCTTATCAATTTCGGCTCCATAAACTTGATCGACAAATTTACAGGCTTCTAAGTGAGCGGTATGATAGTTGCCTGCATAAATGGCAAGAAATTCTTTTTGGGCATTGAGAACCACATTGAGCAAAAAAGACGGTGGGTGCATCTGGATACCTTCCATTTGGTCGTCATAGACCGGATTTCCTGCCAATCTTCCAAGTATTGCATTTGGGTCTAGCATCAATGAGTGATTGGCTCGGATCGTATCATAGCGAGATACTCCTGGGAAAATTGCCTTTCTACCACCACCAAAACCAGAAAAGAAATGATGAACAATGCTTCCTGTACATATGATGTGATCAGCTTGGACAGCAATTTTATGAAACCAAACCGGAGTTTCTCTTGATGTGGTTCCCATAAAGATAAATTGGTCATCTTCTTTGCTGTTACTATTATACATTTTGATACGGGAAGCAACCGATACACCAACTTCAGCAGTCATTTCTTCTTGTGTCATAGGACGGTGAGTGCCTAGCGCAAAGAGAATCGAAATATGGTCATCTAGAACTCCTGCATCATTTAATTCTTCAAGAATAATGGGTAGAAAAAAATCTGTATTTGCGACTCGAGTTGAATCATTAACAATAATTGTAATTTTTTGACCCGGTTGGACGATTTTCCTTAGCGGTGGTGAGTCAATTGGGCTCCGAAGAGCTTGCCGAATTGCTTCTGCCGGGTTTTCAAGTATAGGGGTGTCGGCAATTTCTAAAGTTCGCTTCACTTGATGATCGGGGAGTTGAAAAGCCACTTTGGTCTCGCCATATTTCATTGAAATGTTCATGGTTAGTCCTCCTTCTTTGTATAAGAATTTTTTAATCAGATTTAGGACACCCGAAGTTGCTTGCTCCAAGATGAGTCAAGGAACAACAGGGAAAAATCCTGATCAAGTCATTCTTTTGGAAAAATGAGTTACTCTTGTGTAAAAATTCCCTATAATGACAGGAAATCCTTTTGTACGATTTTAATAAATTAAGAAGTTGTCAGAGAGGATCCGTTTGCAAAAATATTTTGCCAAAAGTCAAAAACTAATATAAAATGAAAACTAAACAAGAATAATTTTCGATAAATCCAATCGTCAAATGAAAAAAGTACTAATTTCACAAGGTAGTACGAGAAATTTTTCACAAAAAATAGGAGGAATCATAATGAAAGTCTTAGTAGTAGGATGTACTCATGCAGGAACAGCGGCAATTTTGACCACCCGGAATCACTTCCCTGATGCAGAAATTACTGTTTATGAAAGAAATGACAATATTTCATTTCTTTCTTGTGGAATTGCTCTTTATGTTGGTGGAGTCATTAAAGATCCGAAAGGACTTTTTTACTGCTCTCCTCAAAAACTTCAAGAATTGAATGTCAAAACCCAGATGAAACATAATGTATTAGCAGTCGATTTAGATAAAAAGGTAGCCCTGGTGAGAGACTTAGAGACTGGTCAGGAATTTGAAGATTCTTTTGACAAACTGATCATTACTTGCGGGTCTTGGCCGATTGTTCCACCGATTCCTGGTGTTCAGTCAGAGGGAATCTTGCTCTCCAAGAACTTCATTCATTCCGAGGCGATCATCGAAGCATCAAAAATAGCTAAAAAAGTGGTTGTAGTAGGAGCCGGGTACATTGGGGTGGAATTGGTAGAAGCTTTCGTTGATGAAGGCAAAGAAGTCACTCTAGTAGATGCGGAGAACCGGATCATGAGTAAGTATTTAGATAAAGAATTTACCGATGTAGCAGAAGAGAGCTTCAAAGCTCACGGTGCGAAGTTGGCTCTAGGCGAAAAAGTGATTCGCTTTGAAGAAATCAATGGAAAAGTTTCCAAAGTTGTGACCGATCAAGGTTCTTATGAAGCAGATTTAGTTATTTTATCAGTTGGCTTCCGTCCAAATACGGAAATGTTTAAAGGTCAACTGACTATGCTTCCAAATGGCGCCATTCAGGTAGATTCTTATATGCGTACTAGCCACCCAGATGTAGTGGCGGCGGGGGACTGCTGCTCGGTAATGTACAATCCGACTGGTGAAATTTCTTATATCCCTTTGGCGACCAATGCAGTACGGATGGGTACTCTGGCCGGGATCAATCTGGTGGAAAACCGAATCGCTCACCCAGGTACACAAGGAACTTCGGGAATTAAAGTTTTTGAAAACAATATCGCATCGACAGGCCTGACAGAAGAGGAAGCTCGCCGGAAAGGTATTAATATAGACTCAGTCACCATTGTGGATAATTATCGCCCTGAATTTATGCCTACTTTTGAAGCAGTGACTTTAAAGGTAATCTATCATGGAGAGAGCAAACAGATTCTTGGAGCTCAAATCCATTCGAAAGCTGATCTGACTCAGTCGATCAATACGCTTTCAGTTTGCATTCAAAATAAAATGACTGTGACTGACCTGGCTTTCATCGACTTCTTTTTCCAACCTCACTTCAATAAACCTTGGAATTTCTTGAATACTGCGGGACTGCAAGCAATAAAATAACCGATACGGAAAAATCCCTTTTGGCTAAATTGGCAAAAGGGATTTTTCATCGGGTACTCTTTTATGAGGTCTCGAAACGAAAAAAGTGGTTTTTTCACCTTTTTTCGAATACACTGGATTTGATAACTTATTCGTGAATAAAAAGGAGCGATAATTAATGATTCAAATTGATCAAAAAGAATTTCTACAAGACTTAGAGACTTTGGTAAATATTGATAGTGGTAGTCGTTGTCCAGAAGGAATTCGAAAAGTGGCAGAATTTTTCAAAGGGAAATTTGAAACTTTGGGTTGGGTTGTGAAAGTACATGAGCTTGATGAGAAAATAGGACCTTGTTTAGAAATCTACAATCGAGAATCCAGTTGTTATGATGTATTGATGATGGGCCATATGGATACAGTTTTTCCGCTAGGTACAGTAGCTGAAAGGCCTTATCGAGAAGAAGGAAATCGAGCTTACGGACCAGGAGTTTATGATATGAAATCCGGTTGTCTTTTGGCTTATTACTTGTGTAGAGAAATGGAAAAAGAAGGACTTTTACTTGATTCCTCTATTCAATTAGCTTTTAATCCGGACGAAGAAATTGGCTCTATTTATTCTCGTCCTGTATTAGAAGAAATGATCAAGAAAAGTCGCTATGCGCTTGTTATGGAAGGTGGCCGAACTAATGGCAATATGGTCAATCAGCGCAAAGGGATCGGAAAATATGTAGTAGAATTTTTTGGCAAAGCGGTTCATGCAGGAGTCGAACCTGAAAATGGTGCAAGCTCAATCCACGAATTACTTTTTCGAGGTCAAGAAGTTCTTAGTTGGGCAAAGCCGGAAATTGGAACTACCATCAATATTGGGACTGTAAAAGGTGGGATTGGGCCAAATACAGTGGCTGACTATGCAGCCTGCGAAGTGGACATACGGATTTCAACTCTCGAAGAAGGAGTACGAATTGTCTCTCTCTTTGATTCGCTCTCTGAAAGAGCACAGATTCCAGGGGTAACGATTAAGGTGAGTGGTGGAATTCGTCGGCCTCCCCTTGATCCTACCGAAAAAAGTCTACTTTTTTGTGAACAAATTGATCGAATCAAAAAAGAAATTGGCCTTGATATTGGTTGGACTTCAACTGGTGGCGGATCCGATGGGAATTTCTCTTCCGCGTTAGGAGTACCCACCGTTGATGCGCTCGGGCCAGTGGGCGGAGCAGGTCATCAGACTGCTGAATATATGGATATTGATTCGATTGCGACTCGAAGCCGGTTGGTCTATGAGATCATCAAATATTGTATGAGTACTAGATAAAGAAAAAGGAAGCAGATTATTCTGCTTCCTTTTTTTGTTCTTCGTTAGATTGATTGTTTGGCTCTTTCAAGTCTTTTTCAAGTTTTTTTGCAAAGTTTTTTGCTTCTTCCGCATATTGTTTGACCAATCCAGTGATTTCTTCTCGGGTCGCTGTCATTTGTCCGAGGGAGAAGAGTTTTTGAATGGTGCGTCCAATTGTGTAGGTAAGGGAAGCGGCTAAAGGAGGGCCTGCTAAATTTTTAAGCCCTGGTATGGCGCTGATCACCAGCTGGAAGGCTGCTCGTCCAGCCAGAGAAGTGCCGATTGCGCTAGCAAGTCCGGCAGCGACTCCTTTTGTGATTTGGATATTGTAGAGTCGCCCTAGATGAATGATCATAAGGACCTGCAATGCCGATAGGGGCAGAGCATCAGCGATTGGTAGGGGATTTGCCAGTACGATCCCAAAAGCTGTGGCGGAATACTTTTTTATGATTGCTACTGCCTGCTTATCTCGGATCGTTTTTTCTTTAGCTAATCGAGCAAAGTCGGTACGAGCTGATTCGGGTAAAGCTTCAAATATCGCATCTACTAGTTGGGCAATTCCATATTGATTTTCTTTGTCTTCTGCAAATTCGCCAGCCGAGAAAGAAATCATTGGTATGCCTTTGAAGTTGTCTAAACCAGAAACATAATTTAGATAGGTGATGATATTTTGCTCTTTTTCTGTAGCAGGTACTTCCAGATTGAGCACCTTGGGCTGCCAGTCTCGAGCGGGTTTCATTTTATCGATCTGATTCACCACAATGAGTGTAGGGATTTTATCGATATTGGCTTTTTGCCATTTTTCCAGAAAAAGATTTTCTTCTTCTAGAGCTCGATCGTCCGCCTTCAGGACGAGTAAAAGCAAATGACCTTCTGAAGCCCCTAGGTCACGAATATTTTGATCATAAGTTTCGGTTGCTTTTTCGGCCTCCCCAAAGCCTGGGAAGTCCACGATCAAAAGTTCGCCTTTGGGAGTCGACCAAGAAATTTGTTGCTCCTCTTTTGTGGTAGGGATGACACCGATTTCACAGACTTCTTCACCGAGTAAAGCATTAATGATTGAAGATTTTCCCACACCGGTTTTTCCAGCTAAAATAATGCGGGGTGCAATATTTCTTTCATTAAAATATTGCCAAATATGCTGGAAATTCTCATTAAATGTCCCTTGAGTTAAGTTTTTTCCAGTCAGTGCTTTTTGAAGCTCTGGATTAAGGAACGAATTTTTCATAGAGAAACACCTCACTTTTTATTATCCCTATTGTAACATAATCATGAGATGTGATTTTTACGATGCTAGACACCTACTTGATTTAGTTTTCGCCAGAGTATCAAAGCAATGAAAGCAGATAATGCTAAAGAGGGGACTAAAAAGGTAGCGTTGTAAATCAGCGAATAAATCCAGACATTTTCGCCGATCGGAGCATAGGAGGCAAAGAAAATCACTCCCGCTAGGGTATGACAGAAGAGGCGCAATGACCCAGCGATCAAGGAGCTGAGTAATTTATGCTTTGAGAAAATTCCGCCCAAGCCCATGGCTGCCATTGCTAAAGGGTAGTCCAGTAGGGCTTGGAGAGGATGGAAAATATAACCGCCTAAAAAAATCTGTAATAAACCCGACAAGAGTCCAACGAATATCCCCCCTTTGGGACCTCTGCGAAAGGCGAAAAATAGGAGAGGAACCATCTCCAGAGTGATTGATCCACCTTGGGGAAGGGTGAAAATTTTTATGGAAGATAGAATTAATGAAAGAGCCAGGCACAAAGCACCTTCAACTAAGAATTTTGATCGGGTAGATTGGTCATTCGAAAACATAAAAAAACCTCCTTGCGATTTTGCAAAGGAGGTTTTAAACAATCTGGTTTGTATAGAATCAGTGTTTGTTTAAAGCACAATCATTTTCCTACGACGGCATTATCCGTGTCAGGTGTAAGGGTCGAGACAGTAGGTCTCCTCTCAGCAATCCTAGGAAAGCTCCCCCAATGCTTCTTTATTTTCGTCTGATTGGGGGTGAATGTCAAGAAGTTTAATCTTTATCAAAAGTAGCTCGCCCATCGCCAGTGATGGGAATTTGTGGGCCAAGAAGACGAGGCTTGCTTCTCAGAATATCGGTTTCTAAAAAGGCTTTTACTTTAGCCAAGCTCTCTCGAGTCTCTTGAAGGTATATTCGTCGGATTACTTTGTCTTCGGAAGGATAACCATAAGATTCTAGTCCTAGCCTTTGGGAAATATATAGGGCCCGATTGATATGAAATTGTTGGGTCGAGATAATCAAGCTTTTCACACCAAAGATATCTCGGGCTCGATACATACTGTCATAGGTGTCGAAGCCAGCATGATCGAGAAAAATATCCTGAGGTGGAACGCCTTTTTTTATGAGGTAATCTTTCATGGCATTTACTTCATCATATTGAACTGTCCCGTGGTCACCAGTAACAATAATTTTTTTGGCTTTGCCAGCTTGGTAAATTTGGTAGCCATAGTCCAGTCGATCTTGAAGGACTGGAGAAGGATTGCCATTTTCATAAACATAGGCGCCCAAAATCATTACCGCATCTACTGCCGGGGCAGAAGTAGGTGTAACTAAGCGGTCTTTGGCGAAAGAATTTACATAAAATTGAATTCCGCCAAAGATAATCGCCCCAAGAAGAGAAAGAAGTAGGAAAAATCTCAATAATTTTTTAATGACTATCATGGGCCAATTCCTTTCAGAAAAGATACTTTTAGCAAATTATGACATGGAGAGGATTTATTTTTCAGGAGTTAATAATTTTTTTGTAGCCGATTAAAGCTTTTGGCTCTAAAAATGCTTCTAAGCCTGCTTCACCCCACTCGCGACCGTTACCGGATGCTTTGAATCCACCAAAAGGAGCATATAGATCATTGAGATCAAGACCGTTGCCATTGAGGAAAACTTGTCCAGCTCGAATTTGCTTGGCTACAGCAAGAAGTTCATCTGGGTTGCTACCTTGGATGTAAGCGGCTAGTCCATAAGGGGTGTCATTGGCAAGAGAAATTGCATCTTCTAGGTCTTTATAGCCTTGAATAACCAGTACAGGCCCAAAAATTTCCTCTTTGACGATGGTCATATCGGGCACCGTATCTGCAAAGATGGTGGGGCGGATGTAGTAGCCCCTTTCAAGTCCATCTGGACGGCCCAAACCGCCAGTGACGAGAGTGGCTCCTTCGTCAATTCCGCTTTGGATCAAATCTTGAATCTTCTTGAATTGGCTATGATTGACGACTGGGCCGATAAAGGCTTTTGTGTCCGGTGCTCCAGGCGACAATTTGGCTGCTGCTTCGCTAGCGATCATTTTGGCTTCGGCCATTTTTTCTTGAGGGATGAGTAGTCTGGATGGAGCCGAACAACTTTGACCACTATTGAACATAAGTCCTTTTACCCCATTGGCGACTGCTTTCTCAAAATCCGCACTAGGTAGAATGATATTTGGACTTTTTCCTCCCAATTCTTGATGAACTCTTTTGATCGTCGGAGCCGCTTTCGTAGCGATGTCGATGCCTGCTCGGGTAGAGCCGGTGAAAGAAACCATGTCAATTTTTGGATGACTGCTAAGGTAAGTTCCAACTACTGGGCCGGTTCCATGAATGAGATTGAAAACCCCCTCAGGTACTTTTGCTTCTTCCATGATTTCAGCCAAAATTTGTGCAGATAGAGGAGAAAACTCGGAGGGCTTCAAAACGATGGTACAGCCAGCGGCCAAAGCAGGCACGATTTTGAGCATTGCTTGGGAGGCGGGCCAATTCCATGGGGTGATTAAAGCGCAAACTCCGACAGGCTCCATAGCGATTAAAGAATCACCAACCGACTTTGAAAATTCAAATTTACCCATTAAGTCAATTGCGACCTTCAGGTGATTGAGCCCTAGAGGTGCTTGGGCTTTTTCGGCAACCCAATTGGGTGCGCCCATTTCCATGGTGATTGCTACTGCTAGGTCAGGAAGGCGAGCTTCATAAGCAATTCGGATTTGATTGAGAAGAGCGAGCCTTTCGGCTGGGGTTGTTTGGGAAAAAGAAGCAAAAGCTTTGTGGGCTGCTCCAATTGCTTCTTCTACATCGAGAGTATCCCCAAGAGCCAAAGTTCCAACAGATTCTTCTGTGGCTGGATTGATGATTGACATGGTCTCCGAGCTATGGGGCTTTACCCATTTGCCATTTATGTAAAAGTTTGAGATATTTTTCTTAAAAGTCATTGTTTTATCCCCTTTCTATTTTAAATAAGTCTAAGCTTAGTTTAGCATAGTCGGCTCTTTTTGAATATTTGTAAAAACAAATGACTATTGACAGCAGAAGGTCGATAAAGTATGATCATAATGATAACGATTCTCACCGTCATGAAGACAGATTTAGTGAATCAAAAAAATGGGGGCTAAAGAATGAGTGTAAATGAATGTTCTCTGCAAGGCGTTGAGGGGTTGACCTTGAAACAAATGAAACCGGGTGAATGTGGATTTATCCAAAAAGTAGGTGGCACCGGTGCAATCCGTCGTAGGATGCTTGAAATGGGTTTGATTGAAGGCGCCCTCGTAAGAGTTGTAAAATATGCACCTTTAGGAGACCCGGTGGAAATTTGTGTAGCAGGGACTCATGTATGCTTACGAGGCAACGAAGCGGCTTGTTTGCTAATGAAAAAAGCAGAGGAGGGGGCCTGTAATGTATAACAAGGATAATAATCTACTGATTGCCATTGCAGGAAACCCGAATGTAGGAAAAACAACGATTTACAATGGTCTGACTGGTTCGAATCAACATGTGGGCAACTATGCTGGGGTGACAGTCGATAAAAAAGAAGGGCACGTTCGCTATACCTTAGGGGAAGAGAAATTAAAGCTTACGATTGTCGATTTGCCAGGTACTTATAGTCTGAGTTCCTATTCAGAAGAAGAACGGGTAGCTCGAAGCTTTCTATTGAAGGAAAATCCAGATGCAACGATTGTCGTCATGGATGCGGCCAATCTTCAACGTCACTTGGCTTTCGCACTCCAGCTGATGGAGTTAGAGAGACCCGTTGTATTGGATTTCAATATGATTGATGAAGCGATTGCCAAAGGGTATACGATCGATACGGAAGTATTATCCAAAAAGCTGGATGTGCCGATTTGCAAGACCATTGGGCGTACGGGAGAAGGCTTGAAGGAACTTCTCAAGACCGCAGTTGAAGAAGGAAAAGTGAGAAGATATGCTTCTTATCGGGTGGACTACGGGCCAGAAGCGGAAGAGCGGATTGCAAAATTAACCACCTATTTTGATACTCGCCATAGTGGGAACCAACCGCATCGATGGCTCGCGATCAATCTTCTGGGCAATGATGAAGAAGTGCGAGGTTGGGTAGAAAAATTGTGGGAAGGTGGAGCAGAGACTATTCGAGTGGCGGATCAAATGCGTGAAGAGTTGCAAGAGATTCTCGGGGAAGAGCCGGAGCTTCATTTTGTTAGTCGCCGTTCCATTACAGCAGCCAATCTTTTGCGCGAAGTCAGCATTTATGAGGAGAAACCTGCTTCTTTAGCGAGTAAATTAGATAATGTATTGACCCACAGATATTTGGGGATTCCCATTTTTCTCTTTATTATGTGGGGAACTTTCAATTTAGTATTTACCTTTGGTGAATACCCACAAGGCTGGATCGAATCAGGGGTAGAATGGTTGGCTGGATTTGTTTCAGGGGTAATTCCGCCGGGAGATTTAAATTCGCTGCTTGTGGATGGTATCATCGGTGGAGTGGGGAGCGTTATGAGCTTTCTACCAAACATTGTATTGCTGTTTTTAATTACTGCTTTCATGGAGGACACTGGCTATTTAGCTCGAGCTGCTTTTATTGTAGACCGAGGTATGAAAGCGATTGGACTTCAAGGCAAGGCCTTCATTCCATACTTTATCGGATTTGGTTGTACTGTACCTGCCATTATGGGGACTCGGATTTTGGAAAGTCCACGAGATCGAATGACCACGATCTTGACGGTGCCCTTTATTAGCTGTAATGCTCGCTTACCGGTTTATGCCCTTTTGATCGGCGCATTTTTTGCTCCCGAAATGGCGGGAACCATGCTTTTTGGGATTTATATCTTCGGTATTGCCATAGCGATTATCATGGCTTTGATCCTTCGGAAGTTTGTATTTCCAGGTGATGATGAGCCCTTTGTGATGGAACTTCCCCCTTATCGACTGCCTACTTTGCGTGGGGTATTCATGCACATGTGGGAAAGAACCATTCTCTATATTCAAAAAGCAGGAACCATTATTTTGGTAGCTTCGATTCTGATTTGGTTTGTTACCAATTATCCTCAGTCTGGCCCTTGGGAAGAGCCGTTTGTTCAGGCCGAACAAACAGTACAAGCCCAGTTTGATAAAGATATGACTGAGAAAGTATTTACCCCTTTGAATATCAAAGGGATCGAAGAAAATCCGGAATTTTTAGCTCAAATTGAGGCGGTTACCCAAAAACGTGACCTTGCCTTGAAAGCAGAAGAGCCGGAAGAAATAGTGCTAGAAAAAATTATTCCTGATTCTCCATTAAAGGATCAGACCTTACAATACTTCAATCTCAAAGACGGATTGGATGAAAAATTAGGTGAAATTCATGTTGCCAAATCAGCCGCTCAATTGGAAAATAGCTATGCCGGTCGGATGGGTAAAGGGATTGAACCGATTATAAAACCGCTCGGATTTGACTGGAAAATCGGTGTTGGGCTGGTTGGGGCTTTTGCGGCCAAAGAAATTTTAGTAAGTACACTAGGAATTATCTACAGTGTAGAAGGGGCTGACGAAGAGCCACTGCCACTGCAAGAAATCTTGGCAAACGATCCTAGTTTTAGCCCATTGATCGCCATTTGTTTGATGGTATTTAGTTTGCTATATTGTCCTTGTTTGGCAGTAATTGGGGTAATCAAGAGAGAAACCAAGTCTTTCAAATGGCCAATTATTGCAATGGTTTACCCGACAGTCCTTGCTTGGTTTGTTACCTTTGCAATTTACCAAGGTGGTAGAGCTCTCGGGTTTTAAAAGAGGTGAAAATTATGAGCATTGGTGTTATGTTGATTGGCGGAGTGGCTTTTTGTTTTGCCTTGTGGAAAGTATGGGGCATCATTAAAGGAAACAGTGGTTGTGCCGGATCTTGTGGTGGATGCACGCAAGAATGTCCGTCAAAGAAAAAATAATAAAAAATCGATCTGGCTTTATTAGCTAGGTCGATTTTTTTGATTAGGAGGAATAAGGACAAAGTTCTCTTTTATCAGATCAACATATTTTAAACATATTCTTTAGTTATAATGATCACATCCTAAGGAGGTGTATTATGTATCCTGCTTTTTGTGGTCCTTGGTCAAGTGGATATTTTGGAGGTGGCGTTAGAATGATGATGATGGTCATTGTAGTTGGTTTCATAGTTTGGTTTGTAACAAGAGAATCTCGGGCAAGAAAAGATTTTGCAGTGAGTTCTATAGAAGTAGATCGTTCTTTGGGGATACTAAAAGAGCGTTATGCAAAAGGTGAGATCGACAAAGAGGAATTCGAGCAAAAGAAAAAAGATTTGTCGTAAGATGAACAAAATAATTTTTCTAAAAGAGGAAGTTCGCTGAGAAGTGGAGTTCCTTTTTTTGGCTAAATCTACCCAACAGGAGTTTTGATCTTCTTTTGACTCGGGCGAAGAGATTGCCTAATATGTCATTAGGTTTCCTCAGCTTTTTTGTATAGTAATTAAAAAAGCAAAAAACGAGCAGAAGTGGCGAGCCAATGATAAAAGAAATTAGCCATTTTTATGATAATCAGTACGACGAAAATAAAGGCCTTCTGGAAATTGATCGGATTTATTTGCTTGATACAGAGAGTTTTTCCCAAGAATTATGGGAAGAGTTGGTGGCTGTTTATCCTGGTTTGCCAAACTATCGGGAGAGTGGCGATTGGTTTGGAGTGGAAGGAGAAACAGAATATTATCTAGCTTCGTCGACTGAGCCAGTAGGCCTTCAAATATATGGTAGATTGGCAGAAAAAGATTTTTTATTTTGGGAAGAAATTTTTCATAAGGAAATTCTAAAACTACCATTTTTAGAAAGGTTGGATTAGAGGTTCTATTAAATGTAAGAAATTTGAAATTTGGAGGCAGTTTTTTCAAGTAAATCATTTGACACTCAGACATTTAGAGTGGTACGATTAGGATGGTTTTCACAATTAAATAGGGATGAGTAAGGTGCCGATGAATTCTTGAATTCAGGCTTAATAGGGAAGTTCGGTTTGAAGCCGACGCGGTCCCGCCACTGTAACGGGGAGCGATGCCAATTGTGCCACTGGATTTTTCTGGGAAGGCTGGCAAAGTGATGAACCGGAGCCAGGAGAACTGCCTTGCTAGCAATCACCGATGAGACCCACGAGCGATGGGGAGGGGATTTCTTGATTTGCCAGATAATCTGGTGAAATTTCTTCTGTACCTATTTCCTCGCGTTGATGATCGCGAGGATTTTTTTGTAGGTTTTTATCAAATCAATGAAAGTGAGACGTGGAAAAATGGAGAAATTAAAATTAGGCCTTGCAGGTCTCCTAGTAGGTATGCTAAGTGGTCTTCTTGGGGTAGGAGGCGGAATCTCTATTGG
>JAGOHU010000152.1 GCA_017995975.1 Negativicutes bacterium | reverse complement strand
CTTGTTGATGAAAGCTCTCCCAATGAATCTTTTTAAATCTCCAAAGAAGGAGCAATGAGCGAATACCAAAGTCAGCAGCTGTAGCCATCCAAGTACGTTCTACAGTTAGTTCTCCCATCAGAAGTAGCACTGCCATTAAGGGAATGCGAATTCCCCAAACGCCCAAAAAAGTTAACAACATTGGCCACCGAGTGTCTTTGGTTCCCCTCAGAACTCCAGATAAGACAAGGCTCATTGCCAGTGTCGGTTGCTCAGCAGCGGCCCAACGAATACAAATCGTGGCCCACCGATGTACCTCCGGGTCATTCGTAAAAAGAGAAGCTAAATAAGGGGCAAAAAGTAAAAAAATCACTCCTACAATAGTCATTCCTGCTACAGCCACATAGTTACAAAGCTCTGCATATCTTTTGGCTTGGAATGGTACACCACGACCAATATTTTGCCCAACCAAAGTCAAAGCAGCAATTGAAAAGGCCATGCCTGGTAAAAAAGATAATGATTCCACTTGCAAAGCAATATTGTGAGCTGCAAGTTGGACAGCCCCAAGACTAGCAAGCATTAAAGTATAAAAAATCCGACCTCCTTGCAAAGCACTTTGCTCAACAGCTGCTGGCAAGCTAATACGAAGAATTTCTCGAATTAGGCCAACTCGCATGGGAAAAACATCTCCCCACCCTAGTCCTAAAGTATAAGAACGGGTCAACAAAAACACAGCAAAAACAAATGCAGCAAATTGGCCTGCCGACGCACCTAAAATAGCACCAACCACTCCTACAGAAGTGTTGAACAATAAATAGCTAGCTACTAAAACCAAAACGATATTATTGGTAGCCGAAACGAAAAGACTTAATTTCGTTTTCCCTAAGGCTCGAATCACTCCCATAGACACCTGCATCACTACAACACAAGGAATAAAAGTAAAGGAAATTTGAAGAAATTCCTGAGTCAGCGAAGCAACTTCGCCTTTTAGACCCGAAAGATATACAATCCCTAAAGCCAAAGGTGTACCGAAAAGCAAAAGAATCGCTCCACCAATCATTCCCAATAGGAGTGCTTGCCCAGCTAATGGCCGAACTAAATCCCACTTTTTGGCCCCTACTGCTTGAGCTACCAAGACACCGGCGCCAGTACCTGCTGCAGACATCACAAGAGATGCAGCAACTTGCATGGTCACAGTCAATCCAACTGCAGCTTGGGCTGCCGCTCCAAAACGACCCACCATTAAAGTTAACAAAAATCCCCCCATAAGCAAAAAAAGCATTTCGACAATTACCGGCCAAGACAGTTGCCATATTTTTTGCAACCGATACTGTTCCATCATGCTTATATCAATTCTCATTTTTGCTCCCCACCTAAACTTTAACTAAACTTTTCCCTATTATCCTATTCCTTTCCCTCTTAAAGTACCGAAATCCTTCCAAATTGATTAATTCTTTTATAAATCCTTACTTTTCCTGTATAATGAAAAAGTATTTTTCATTAAGGAGGCACCCATGACCATACAAGATATTTCCTTGATCCTTGCCAGAGAACTTCAAATTCGTCCCGAACAAGCTACTGCCGCGATCGAGCTTCTCGATGCAGGCAATACGCTTCCTTTTGTTGCGCGCTATCGAAAAGAAGCAACCGGAGAACTTGACGAAGACAAACTTCGTTCAATCTCTGAGCGTACTGGATATTTACGAAATCTAGCAGAACGCAAATCAGAAGTATTGACTCAAATCGAAAGCCAAGGAAAGCTAACTGATGAAATTAGATTCGCCATTGAAAGCGCAATCCAGCTTCAAGAAGTCGAAGACATCTATCTTCCCTTCCGCCCTAGAAAACGAACTCGAGCCCAAGTTGCCCGCGAAAAAGGCCTCGAACCTTTAGCTCAAAAGCTTCGGGAAATGACTGAGGGGTCCCCACTCGAATGGGCTCAGGAATACCTTAGCGAAGAATTTGCAATCCTTACTCCCGAAGAAGCCCTCGCAGGTGCAAGAGATATCATTGCAGAAGAAATTTCCGAAACTCCGGAACTTCGTTCTCGCCTCCGCCGAATGCTGTGGCAAAATGGTCAAGTCGCCTCTACTCTTGCGGTCTCCGAGGAAGAAGCACCAGTATTTTTACAATATAAAGATTATGCTGAAACAATTTCGCGTATTCCTCCCCACCGGACTCTCGCAGTAAATCGTGGCGAAGATAGAAAGGCGCTGAAAGTAAATGTTATACTCTCTTCCGAGCCAGCAATTGCAGCTATGGAACAATTTGCCAGAATTAATGCAACCCTAGCTGGCCAAGAAGTACAAGCCGCAATCCATGATGGCTATAAGCGACTTCTCTTCCCAGCTTTAGAAAGAGAAGTTCGCTCAGCTCTTACCGAAAATGCCGAGCGGCATGCTATCCAAATTTTTGGTAAAAACCTGCGCCAACTTTTGCTTCAATCGCCCCTTTCGGGCCATACGGTCATTGGGCTCGATCCAGGTTATCGTACAGGCTGTAAAGTTGCAGTAGTTGACCCGACCGGAAAAGTATTAGATTATACTACCATATTTGTAACAGCCAGCGAAAATCAAAAAAAACAAGCTGATCATGCAATTACTCAACTTGTAAAAAAGCATAATATCTCACTTGCGGCAATCGGAAATGGGACAGCCTCATGGGAAACTGAACAATTTATGGCCCAATGTATTCAGAATAATAAATTAAACCTTCATTATCTGATTGTTAATGAGGCTGGAGCATCTGTCTACTCTGCTTCAGTTCTAGCCAAAGGAGAACTACCCGATTTAGATGTTACGATTCGTGGAGCCGTATCCATTGCACGTCGCATCCAAGATCCTCTTGCTGAACTAGTCAAAATTGACGCAAAAGCGATCGGGGTCGGTCAATATCAACATGATGTGAATCAAAAAGAACTGGCTGGTTCGCTCGACCAAATTGTAGAATCCTGTGTAAACTTTGTCGGAGCAGATTTAAATACAGCCTCGGCAGCTCTTCTCACTCACATCGCTGGTATCAAAGCAAATGTGGCAAAATCAATTATCACTTACCGGGAAGAAAACGGAGCTTTTGGAAAACGAAAAGAACTTTTGAAAGTACCTCGCCTCGGACCTGCCGCTTTTGAACAGTGTGCCGGATTCTTACGTATTGTTAATGGAAAAGACCCACTTGATAACACGCCAGTTCATCCGGAATCTTATAAAATTGCTGAAGCATTACTCAAAGAAGCGGGCTTCACATTAAAAGACTTAGCGAAACGAGATAAACTCGTAGAAATTACCGAAACTCTCAGTGCAATGAATCCAAAAGTAGAAGCCGAAAAACTGAATGCTGGCGAACCTACTGTTCGAGATATTATCGGTGCTCTCGTCAAACCGGGCCGAGATCCTCGTGAGGACGTTCCGCCTCCATTGACTCGACAAAATATTTTGAAACTCTCAGACCTTCAAATTGGGTCTGTGCTAACCGGAACCATTCAAAATGTAACTGACTTTGGCGCATTTGTTGACATCGGCCTTAAAACCAAAGGATTAGTTCACCGTTCTGAATTAAGCGACAAACGTTTCCGCCATCCACTCGATGTAGTTGCGGTTGGAGATATTGTAGAAGCTCGCGTCATAAGTATTGATGAAGCTCGTAATCGAATTGGACTTAGTTTAAAGAAAACTTCCGAATAAATTTTTCTAATCTAAAAATCCCCAGACTAAAAATCCCCAGACTAAAAAAGTCTGGGGATTTTGTTTGTGGCACCTAATTATTCTTTCACTTTAAATGTTTTGAAATAAGAGATAAATTTTTCTTTATTTTTTTCAAAAACATCTTGCTTTTTGCTGGCAATCACTAAAATACGGGCGTCTTGATTATAAATAATCGCAACCGCCGATGCACTGCCTTGGTCTTTTCCGTAAATCAGCTCCATTAAGCCTGCCGAATGTCCATTTTCTAGTTTAATAATACTTGTAGATTTTACAGTTGACCCTGCTGGACTCTGGCGTAGAAAACCGCTAGCCATTCCCTCAATAAAACCTTTCTGATCTTTTTCACTAAATTTATCAATCGGATACTTATCGGCACCTAAATTTACCCCAAGAGGCATGGAAAGATAGACCACTCGGATATCTCCAGAAGAGTCGGCAATCATTTTTTTGCCATCAATCTCTTTCTCAGTCAAACCTTCCGGCAAGCTAACTTGAGCCTCGCCGCCTTTGAGCTGAACTACTTGGAGTTTCTCATCAGAAGCACTGCCTTTTTCACTAGAGCACCCAACTAAAATTATACCTAGAGCAATGAAAATACTTAATAAATATTTTCTCACATGATCCACTCCTAAAAATAAAGATACGAGCCATATTATCCGATAGTTTCACT
>JAGOHU010000151.1 GCA_017995975.1 Negativicutes bacterium | reverse complement strand
TTTATAATCACGAACGATTGCAATTAAAAAGCGGACAAACCCCGCTTGAAGTGCGTAGTCTGTCCGCCTAGTTACCATTTACGATAGGGCTTTTATTTTAGTGTCTCACTTTTGGGGTGCAGTACATAAATGAAGGAGGCTTTTTTTCTTGCTTGAAATGGTAGGGATTTATTTTCAAGATTCAGTTTTTGAAAAGGTAGTCAATTTTTAAAGGGATGATTGTTTTTTGTGCGTAATCATGAACCGCCCGAGGCTGAGCTTTGATAGATTCTTCCCTTTGATTGTCAGAGGAATATCAAGCGTATATGGCAGCTTTCATGGTTACCTCCTATACTGGGAAACTAAGTAACGTTAGAGATTAACTACTTAGTTTTTTCGGCACTTTTTGGTATTGATTGATTGAGAGTATGACAAAGTTCGAAAAAATCTTTTAATGGAATTCCTTGAAAGCTTTCTTCTTTTAAATCAAAAGGAGGAAGCCCTTTGAAATAATTTTTGGCAATATCACGTAAAAACGCTTTTTCTTCAGAGTCTTGAGTTTTTAAATGGTCGGTGAAATTTTTAAGGAGAACAATTTGCTGTTCATATTGTTTGTAATATCGTTCCGCTTTTTTACTCTTGTTGGCTTGGTATCCCAGATAACTAAGAGCAATTAAGACTAGCAATGTCAATGAAGACCTTTTGATTAGTGCAACAAACCATCCGTATTCAATTTCGGATTGGGGGGGAAAAAATAGGTTATAAGGGCAAAAGTAGTAATTCCAAATAAAATCCAGTAGAAATATTTTTCATATTGATTTGCTTTTTCTTTTTCGGTAATAGCATAGTTATAATAAGTAGTTGCCATATCGCCAAAAACACTGTCACCTAACGCTGCGATTGTTTCATCATAACGTTCACGAAGTTTTTGGTTAGTTTCGGCAGTAGTAGTTTCAAATTTGTTATAAATCGTTGTCATTTCATTAATTTTCTGAGAGAGTGGGCTGATTTCATTACTTAAATCAGCGTATTTACTTTGCAAATCAATTTCTTTTAGGAAAAGCGATTCTTTCATTTTGATAGTTTCGAAAATAATTTCCCAAAATTGGAATTTTGTATAAAAAGCGTAAACGAGACTATAAGATTCAATATTACTAGGCTTTTTTTCGATTTCTTCTAGGTCATTTAATAATTCTCTTACCAAAGTGGAGAAATCTGAAACTTCCCAATAAGAAGGATTGGGGGCTGCATCAATATGTGGGATTATTTTTTCAAGTGAATCCTTCGTGGACTGGAGTATGTCAAAAGTAAGTTTATTTGCGGTAGCTTGGTTGTTAGTTTTGATATAGTGATGAACCCGTTGAACTACTTTTTGTATTTCTTTAATATTCCTTAAGTTGGTGGTAATCTTTTCAGACATTCAAATTACTCCTTTATAAAATGATTTGTTTATGGATTTTCGAAGTCTTCTTGTGCTAATGAGTAAGTGTAATGGGCGTAGATATAAGCAAGGTCTTTTTTTAGTTGCTCTTGTTTTTCCAAGAAATAAGCTTTTTTTGGAATTTCTGATTTTATATCTACTGAGAGAAGAGTTATGCAGGAAACGTAAGAATTGAATTGATTATTTGGTACTGAGCGAAAACCATACTTTTCTTTTGCAACATCATATAAAACTACTCCATTTGCATTTTCAGTACAATACGGGAGAGCCTGGGGGAAAAATCCCAACAGATCAGCTCCTATTATTATTTTTGATATTTCTTTAGAGCGGTTAATCCTTGGTTTGTGATTGTGTATTCCATGAACGTGGGGATTGGAAAATCTTCATTATAGACGTATTGAAGAGTCAGCAGTTTATATTCGTCACTGGAGAGAAACTTAAGATGTTTGTCAATCTCACTTTCTGGGGCTTCGAGGTTATAGATAATGTCATTGCGTTCTATTTTGGGATTTTGAGAGATCAAGGCTAATATTTCTGCATCCAAAGGTGAAAGATTCACTTTTTTACCAAAAAGGTGGCGGAAAAGATATAAGTCCGTTACTATTTCAAAGAGTAATTCAAGCAATGCCACAATAACACCTCGATTTTTGAGATTAATTATTCATATTTTATCACAAAAGAAGACGGATGAGTCGAATTGGCAATGAAAAAAGCCACTCCCAGTCCAATGAGAGTGGCTTATACGAAAGATGTCGACTCGTTGATATTATAGCACACTAAGTAGGAAAAGACAAAAGAGCTTCAAGGAAAGATATATTGGGATGGATTAACAAAGTGGAAATCGCAAGAACAAGGATGTAAGAGTGGAAAAGCGAATTGGAGGGAAGTGGAGAATGCGACACAATAGTTAGAAGAGGCGAAGACCTTCGCCTTGGTATTCGATAAAGAGGAGAAAAGCAAACGGAAAAGGCTGATCCTTCATAGGAGTAGTGCTTTGATCTTGGCTCTTCCACTTGGATTTTTTAGGTAGAATAGATATCGTGTTGAAAAGCGGCAGAGGGGAGCAAGGAGAGATGATTGGACAATTTAAGAATTTTTTCTCTAAGGATGACAATAGTATTGAAGGTAAATTGAAAAAAATACAAAAATTGGATTCTGATTTAAGTGTTTTTGGTGCATCTTCACATTGTTATAAAACGAATCCTCCATTAAGCAAAAAGGAAATCGAAGATTTTGAATTCCAAAATGGTATTCAGCTTCCAGAAGAATATAAATATTATTTAGGAACAATTGGAAATGGCGGTGTTGGCCCTTTTTATGGTCTTTATGCATTAGAAAATAATGATGGGAACCATCCTGATTTGAGAAAATCCTTTAGTTATAATAGGAAAATGCCACTAGTTATGGCAGAGTTTTATGATCAGATTCCAAGCGATATTTCTGAGGAAGAGCATGAAAGATTACTTGAAGAAGTATATGCTAAGGCAGATTCTGGAATTATCTTCTTAGCGACTGAAGGATGCGGAATGTATAGTGTGTTGGTTGTTAATGGAGAAGAGTATGGAAATGTTTGGTATTACGATTTAGCTAATGATGCTGGACTTTATCCATTAATTAACCCAGTTACAGGGACATCTCTTAATTTTAAAGAGTGGTATGAATTGTGGCTGAATTGTTCGCTAGAGTATTTTTCAAAAGGAAAAAAAACATTTCAAAGCTATTCCGATTTTATTGTGTAGGTTGGAAGCAAAATTTTTATCGATTCTATTACTTACTTTTATTTTTAGGTAAAATAGATACATTGACCATGCATGGTTGCAGAAAAACTCCCACCAGTCCTTAAGTGGATTGACGGGAGTTTTTTTAGATTTAAGTTATATACTGGATAGTTTAAAAAAGACCATTTTTTGGATTAGAGCTAGAAATCTGAAAGAGTGCTTTTTTTGTCGTAGGGTCATAACGAGCGATAATATCTGTTGTTCGAGAGAGAGAGCGGTAACGTCCCTCACTAAGAGAAGAGCTACTAGATATACCGTAACTTTTCATTAAATACATTGCAACGAAATCAAAAGTTTTGTATTCAAAAGTCTCGATTTCGACTGATTCGAGTCGACCTTTTGGAAAAAAGTAAGTAATAGATTTGATATTTGGATTCGATTGTTTCAATTTATCGTGAATGCGAGAATATTTTGGAGAAGTAGAGGAAACGCTTAGGCTACTAAAAGAGAAAAATTGATCTTGTACAGAGGCAATGTTTGTCCCCCATTGGATACCTTCAAAGCCATTGATGAAAGGATCGCCCTGAATACCCCAATAGAATTTTTCTGTTTTATGATCAGGCTCTTGAGGCGATATTGGTCGGATATCCGGGTAATAATTGGGAGCAGGAGGAGTATAAACGGGGGGCTTATAGTAAGGGGAATTGGGATTGTTAGGGTTTGGATCATATGAAGCTGATGAAACAGAAAAGTAAAATACACAAGTGCAAACTAGGAATGTTAATGTTATAGTTGCTATTTTTTTAATCATACCTACCACCTCGCTTAATGTCATAATGTACCAAAGAAATTCGACAAAAAAGAGCTGGAACCTTTTTATTGAAATAAAAGAACCTTAAGTCACACCAAATATCGAACCTCTACGAAGTGGCTTTGGAACTGATTTCCAGAGTATGCTTTGATGTAATGGGTGGTACGGTTCGCCTTCAACGAAAAAACGAAGTCTCTTTCTTAAGTGAAGGAGGCTTTTTGCTTAGCCGGAATGGTGATAGCCATATTTTTATAGTCCAGTTTTTGAAAAGGTGGCTATCTTTATGTGGATAGCGGTCTTTTTTTTGTTATATTTTCCGAGAGTGCTAAAATAGTGTAGATTGTCGGCACAAAAAAACGAGGCAGTGAGTCTGGCTAAAGAAGGTCGGGCTAGGCCTTCAATTTGATGGGTATATCTTAGAATGTTATATTG
>JAGOHU010000024.1 GCA_017995975.1 Negativicutes bacterium | reverse complement strand
ACCTGATGAGTTTGACCAGAAAGTTCTCGTAAAAATTCAATCGCTTGATCAGCACTTTTGGGCTTTTCAAAAATTCTTCCTTTTAGAAAAACAATTGTATCTGCCCCAACAACCATTTCCTCATCTTTTCGTAGACTAGCTACTGAGAGCATTTTCTTCATGGAAAGTGTTTTGACATACTCAACTGGGTCTAATATATCCAATTTCTCTTCTTCGATACTTAAATCAGGACTCACAACATCAACAGTGTAGCCTGCTTGCTCCAAAAGAGCTAATCGTCTTGGTGAGCTTGATGCTAAAATCAGTTTCTTATCATTCATATTTTCACCTAGTATTTTCAATGAATTCTCTAGGAAAATTTTTCTTAAAAACCTCAAGTAATTCTGGACTTCCTTTAACGATCACAGCTTTTATCGTTTTACCCGAATCTTTTCGATAAAAAATTGTTTTTTGAATTCGATCATCAGCCCATGAGTATTGATGAACAAATTGACGAACTCCATGACCATAAGAACTTTTTCTCGAAAATTGATTCATAATTCCATCAATCTCTGCTCTTCGAATTACAAAGGTGCGAGTAACTCTTCCAAGAAGCTTCCTTAGAATTCGAATTTCATTTTTATCTACTTGAACTGTATAAGAAAATCCATAAAGCCAAAACCAGAATAAAACCATACAGCTCACATAAACAATTCCACGAAATCCTTGATAGTCTCTTTGGGAAAAAGCCGCCCACTCCTGATACCCCCAAAATAACAGACCACAAAGAAGAATGTATTTCAACCACCGGGTTAAACCTTGCGACTGTCCATGCTCTTCATACAAAATGATTCACCTTCCTAAAACGAATACTCCATCCTTATTATTATACCTCAAAAGATGATAATTCCAAAGGACTAGATAAAAAAAAACAAGACGAAATTTTTTCGTCTTGTTTTTGAGAGAGTTTAAATTACATAATTACCATTACATCGCCAGTTTTTACACTTTGATTTGCAGAAACGCGAATGTCAGAAACAGTTCCGTCTGCTGGAGCCATAATTTCGTTTTGCATTTTCATAGCTTCCAGAATTAAAAGTACTTGACCTTTTTTTACTGCTTCGCCAGCACGTACTTTTACATCAAGCACTTTACCAGGCATTGGAGCTTTAATAGTGTTTGCGCCAGCTGGTACTGGAGCTGCTGCTGGTGCAGGAGCTGCCACTGGAGCTGCCACTGGAGCTGCTACTGGTGCAGCCACTGGAGCTGCTACTGGTGCAGCCACCGGAGCTGCTACTGGCATTGCTGCAACAGCACCAGCGTCTTGAACTACTACTTCATAAGTTTGACCATTTACAGTTACGTTATACTTTTTCATTTTAAAATTCCTCCTAATTTTTATTGTTTATTATTTTAAAACATTTGATCCCGTTGGTGAACCACATTAGAACGTGCATCCATTTTCCAATTTGAACTTGCTAAAGGTTTAACTGCGACAATTCGATCTCCACTGGATAAACCATGAAAAGCCAAAGTAGCAGAAATTACAGCCGCAATTTCATCTTCGCGAGCAGCAATTGCTGCTGCAATAGTAGCAGCTAATACAGCATCATTGGGTGAGCTTGACACATTTACAGTTCCATCGTTCCCACCAGAAGCAGGTTTGGTTGCTTTTTTGGGTTTGAACATGACATAACCTAAAAATAAAGCTACCACAAGTAATAACCACATCATTTTTTATTCACCTCACTCTTTCCAGCTATAAAACCATTCCACTTTTATTATAAAGGAATATTCCCGTGACGTTTTGCCGGACGGCTTTCACGTTTGGTTTCTAGCATATTAAGAGCACTGATGATGCTAATACGTGTTTCGGAAGGTTCAATAATGCGATCCACAAATCCACGCTCAGCAGCTTTAAAAGGAGTAGCAAATTCTTTAACATACTCATCGGTTTTCTCTTTCGAGTTTGGGTCACCTTTAAAGATAATATTTGCCGCACCAGCAGGTCCCATAACTGCAATTTCAGCAGTTGGCCAAGCAAGTACTTGATCTGCGCCTAAATCTTTAGAACACATTGCAAGGTAAGAACCGCCATAAGCTTTTCGAGTAATTACTGTAAGTTTTGGTACAGTTGCTTCCGAATAAGCATAAAGCATTTTCGCACCATGACGAATAATTCCGCCATGCTCTTGAGTTACCCCTGGAAGGAATCCAGGTACATCAACCAAATTAAGCAAAGGAATATTGAATGCATCACAAGTTCGAATAAATCTTGCAGATTTATCAGAAGCATTTACATCCAAGCACCCTGCCATTACGCGGGGTTGATTTGCAATAATCCCAACAGAACGACCATCAAAACGAGCAAAACCAGTAATGATATTTTGTGCAAAGTATTCAGCTACTTCGCAGAAATCACCATTATCAGCAATCAGCTTAATAACTTCCTTCATATCATAAGGAGCATTAGAGTTATCTGGCAATAATGTATTTAGAGCATCTACCGAACGGTTTGGATTGTCACCACCGTCTACTGCTGGTGTTTCTTCCATGTTGTTGCTTGGAAGAAAACTTAGAAGATAACGAATATGCGTAAGACATTCTTGGTCAGTTTCAGCTGCAAATTGAGCAACCCCAGAAATAGAATTGTGAGTCATTGCTCCGCCCAAGTCTTCTTTTGTTACTTCTTCCCCAGTTACCGATTTGATAACTTCAGGGCCAGTAATAAACATTTGACTTGTATTTTTCACCATATAGATGAAATCAGTTAATGCGGGAGAATAAACAGCTCCACCTGCTGATGGTCCCATAATTGCAGAAATTTGTGGGATCACTCCAGATGCAATTGTGTTATTGAAGAAGATTTTACCGTAACCAGAAAGAGCATCTACTGCTTCTTGGATACGAGCTCCACCAGAATCGCCAAGTCCAACAATTGGTGCACCCATGCGAAGAGCCATTTCTTGTACTTTAACAATTTTAGCAGCATGCATCTCACCGAGAGAACCACCTTGAGCAGTAAAATCTTGCGAGAATACATAAACCAAACGACCATTAACCATACCATAACCAGTAACTACGCCTTCGCCTGGAATTTCGACTTTCTCCATTCCAAAGTTTGTGCAGCGATGAGTTACAAATTGATCCAACTCGACAAAAGTATTAGGGTCTAAAAGAAGATTAATTCTTTCTCGAGCAGTCAATTTTCCTGATTGATGTTGCTTTTCAATTCTTTTCTCTCCGCCGCCCAATTTAATCTTGGCCTGACGTTGATGAAGATCCGAAATTTTTTCTTGAACTGTTGTCATTTTGCACCTCCGTCCAAATTCAAAACCTACTACTCTTTTCTAGTTTCGCAAAGTTCTAATAGAATACCACCAGTAGCTTTTGGGTGAATGAAAGCAATATTCTTTCCACCTGCACCATAACGTGGTTTTTCATCAATTAAGCGAATACCTTTAGCTTTTAATTCTTCTAAAGCAGCTGTCAAGTCATCTACGAGTAAAGCAATATGTTGGATTCCTTCACCATTTTTTTCAATGTATTTGGCAATTGGGCCATCTGGAGCTGTAGACTCAAGAAGCTCAAGCTCACTGTCACCAGTTGGAATAAAGCAAACTTTTACTTTTTGCTCCTCCACCACTTCGTCTTCACCATGAACTTTTAAACCAAGCACCTCAGTATAAAACTTTTTAGACTCAGCTAAATCTTTTACTGCAATCCCAATGTGATCAATATGACTAATTTTGAAATTCATTTCTTTCCCTCCTTTTTTATAAACTCTCAAGACCCACCCATTATAACCGATCTTAAGACTATTTTAAAACTTCTTTTAAAACTTCTTTGACAGTACTATAAGGGTCTGTTTTGCGAGAAGCCAAATCTTGAACGATTTGATCTAATTTATTTGCTTGCTTTAACGGTCCAAGAACTGCTTTTTGTAGCTCATTTGCCAACATTGCAAGAAATTCATTTTCCACTCGCTCTTCTCGTCGAACCTTGAGTTGACCACTATCTTTTAAATACTTCATATGATCCTCAATATTTTGAACCACATCAACAATTCCTTCATTTTTTGAAGCAATCGTTTGTGAGATTGGCGGACGCCAATCACTCATTTCAGCATTTAAATCAAGCATCATTTCAATTTCTACGTGAAGCCGGTCAGCACCCTCGCGATCTGCTTTATTGATGACAAAAACATCACCAATTTCCAAAATTCCAGCTTTAATTGCTTGAATATCATCACCAAGCCCCGGAACGAGCACAACCACTGTAGTATCTGCATTTTTTACAATGTCTACCTCTGATTGCCCTACACCGACAGTTTCAACAATAATAATCTCATAACCTGCAGCATCTAAAATTTTAACTGCATCTGTTGTTTTGGCTGATAAACCACCCAAGCTTCCTCGAGTCGCCATAGAGCGAATAAAAACACCCGCATCCATTGAGACATCCATCATACGGATTCGGTCACCAAGAATAGCTCCACCTGAGTAAGGACTAGTCGGATCAATTGCAACGACCCCTACTTTTTTTCCTCGTTCCCGATACATTTTAATCAATTTATCGGTGGTAGTACTTTTGCCTGCTCCTGGCGGTCCAGTAATCCCTATAATATGAGCTCCACCAGTATGGCTGTAAAGAGCTTTCATAAGCTCTTCTGCTTCTGGAACCTCATTTTCTACCATACTAATCGAACGTGAAACCGAGAGTTTATCACCAGCAATCACTTTTTCTACCATTTCCATTTAAATTCCTCCTCCCGATAAGAAGTAACCGCTTCTGGGAAGGGGCTTTACAAGGCGATAGCGAGGGAATTACTCCTCGCTTCTCCTTGCAGCTATTTGATTACTTCACGTTAGCTTTAATAAATTCAACGATTGTTGAGGTTGGAGTTCCTGGAGTAAAGACTTCAGAAATACCTGCTGCTTTAAGACCAGCGATATCACCTTCTGGAATTACGCCGCCACCAATGATAAGAACATCTTTGAGTCCTTTTTCTTTAAGCATTTCAACGATTTTCGGAAACAATGTATTATGTGCTCCTGAAAGTAAGCTGAGAGCTACTACGTTTACATCCTCTTGCAATGCTGCCTCAGCAATTTGCTCAGGGGTTAAACGAATACCTGTATAAATAACTTCAAATCCAGCATCACGCAAGGCGCGAGCTACAACTTTGGCTCCACGGTCATGTCCATCAAGACCTGGCTTGGCAACGATCACTTTGATCCGCTTTTCCATGAATTGTCCCTCCTTATATTTTGAAAGTTTTCATCAATTACAGAGTAATGTGTGGTTGGTATTCACCAAACACTTTACGCATCACACCACAGATTTCTCCGAGAGTTGCATAAGCTTTTACTGCTGTCAGAATGAAAGGCATGAGATTTTCGGTTTCAGTACCGCAAGCTGCTTCCAAGTCGGATAGTGCTTTTTCTACTGCTGCGCTATCACGTTTTGCACGGAGCTCAATCAATTTTTTCTTTTGAAGTTCTCCTGGTGTATTGTCAATTTTGAGCAGATTTGTTGGAGCTTCTTCTTTCACTTGGAATTTATTTAGCCCAACAATAACTCGGTCTCCGCTCTCAATTTCCATTTGCCAGCGATAGGCACTATCTTGAATTTCTTTTTGGATATAGCCTTGCTCGATTGCAACTACTGCACCGCCAATTTCATCAATTTTCTTGATGTAATCCCAGCACTCTTTTTCAATACGATCGGTAAGGGCCTCTACATAGTAGGAACCGCCTAATGGATCAACAGTGTCTGCAAGTCCACTTTCGTAAGCAACGATTTGTTGAGTACGGAGAGCAATTTGTACAGAAGCTTCAGTTGGCAGAGCCAATGCTTCATCACGGGAATTGGTATGGAGTGATTGAGTCCCGCCCAATACAGCAGCTGCAGTTTGCAATGCTACACGAACAATGTTGTTGTCAACTTGTTGTGCAGTCAGCATGGAACCAGCAGTTTGTGTATGAACACGAAGCATCCAAGATTTTGGATTTTTCGCTTGGAAGCGATCTTTCATTACTTTTGCCCAAACTCGACGTGAAGCACGGAATTTAGCAACTTCTTCTAGAACATCATTGTGGGCATTCCAGAAGAAAGATAAACGGCCTGCAAAATCATCTACATCTAAACCAGCTTTAATCGCTGCTTCCACATAAGCAATTCCATCAGCAATTGTGAATGCAATTTCTTGAGAAGCGGTCGAACCAGCTTCACGGATGTGATATCCAGAAATCGAAATTGTATTCCATTTTTGTACATTTTTTGCACAATATGCAAAAATGTCAGTGATCAATCGCATGGATTGCTTTGGAGGGAAAATGTATGTTCCACGAGCTGAATATTCTTTTAAGATATCATTTTGAATGGTACCAGTTAAAAGGTCTGGCGATACGCCTTGCTTTTCTCCAACTGCAATATACATTGCCAAGAGAACCGATGCAGGAGCATTAATCGTCATCGAAGTAGATACTTTATCCAAAGGAATTCCATCAAAAAGAATTTCCATATCTGCTAGAGAGTCAATCGCTACCCCTACTTTACCAACTTCACCGTCAGCAATTGCTTGATCGCTGTCATAACCAATTTGAGTTGGTAAGTCAAACGCACAAGAAAGTCCTGATCCACCGGAAGCTAGAAGTAATTTATAACGTTTGTTGGATTCTTCAGCAGTAGCAAAACCAGCATACATACGCATCGTCCAGAAACGACCTCGATACATCGTTGGTTGTACACCACGAGTAAATGGAAATTGACCTGGGAGATTTAAATCTTTTTCATAATCAAAACCTTCAATATCTAGTGGAGTATAGAGACGATTTGCGGTTAGATTTTTACGCTCTGGGTTTTTGTCCAGTTTAGCGTCAACTGCAGCCATGTACTTGTCAAAGCCAGCTTTGAGAGTTTCGTTTGCCATTCTAAAATCCTCCTTTATTTGGGTACTCCTTATATATAAAACTAAAAGTTTTACAACAAATTAATGAGATTACTTTACCTTCATGCTTCCAGTTTCTAAGAAACGGCAATGCCAAGATAAGGCTTGACAAAGATCATGTGGAGTATGCACAGGTCCGTGCATTTTTATAGCTCCAGCTAAGTAATCATTTAACATTGGTTTATAGTCAGGATGTGCACAGTTTTCGATAATTACTTTTGCCCGTTCTTTCGGGCTAAGTCCTCGAACATCAGCCACTCCAAGTTCAGTAACAAAAACATCAACATCATGCTCAGTACTATCAAAATGTGAGCACATTGGTACAATTGAAGAAATATCTCCCTTTTTAGCTGTTGATGTACTACAGAAAATTGTCAAATAAGCGTTTCGAGCAAAGTCTCCAGATCCGCCAATTCCATTCATCATCTTGCTACCCATGATATGAGTCGAATTTACATGACCAAAAATATCAAATTCAATCGCTGTATTCATCGCAATAACTCCAAGTCGTCGAGCCATTTCGGGACTATTTGAAAGCTCTTGTGGTCGGAGAACAATTTTTTGGCGATAGGTGTCGATATTTTCATAGAACCGCTTCAAGCCATCTGGTGATGGAGTTAACGAAGTTCCAGATGCATATCTAAGCTTTCCTGCATCAATAAGATCAAACATTCCATCTTGAATCACTTCAGTATAGACAGTTAGATCACTAAATGGCGACTCCGCAAGTCCTGAAACTACAGCATTAGCAACTGACCCAACTCCTGATTGAAGCGGCAATAGATTTGCTGGTAGTCGGCCGTGTTTGATTTCATTATTAAAAAACTCAATTAAGTTTGCACTCATCGCTTTTGAATCTTCGTCAATTGCAGCAAGAGGGCGAACTCCATCCATAATATCACAAGGTACAATATAGGTAATTTTATCTGGGCCAGCCGGAATATATGTAGTTCCAATTCGATCATCTACTTTTACAATTGGAATAGGCAGACGATGTGGCGGATCTAATGGTGTATAGATATCATGCATTCCTTCTAGGGCAATCGGCTGAGTTGTATTAATTTCTACAATCACAATGTCGGCGCTCTGAACATAGGATGCAGAATTACCTACAGAAGTAGTCGGAATAATGTGACCTTCTTCAGTAATCGCACAAGCTTCAATGATCGCTACATCAACTTTTCCACCAAAGAAACCATAACGTGACATCTGTGCCACATGGCTTAAATGGAGATCAGTATATTCTACTTTTCCAGAATTGATTGCATTTCTCATTTCATTACTTGTTTGATAAGGAAGACGTTTTTGTACACAATCAGCTGTAGCTAAAGCTCCATCTAATTCTGCTCCCACAGAAGCACCAGTCCACAAATTAACTTTAAACGGATTTTTCTTTGCTTTTTCTGCCAGTGCCAAAGGTACTGCTTTAGGATAACCAGCTGGTGTGAAACCTGAAGTTCCAATATTCATACCTGGTTTGATTGCCTCCGCCGCTACTTCAGCAGAAACAATTTTCGAGTGCAATGCTGCACAACGAACTCGATCTTTAATATCAATCATCCTACTTTTCCCTCCCAATTATTCTGCCTAGTTTTACAACCCGGCTATGTGACGGCCAAAGCCGTAATCACCTCAAAAAGAGAAATAAAAAAAGCACCCAACCCTAAGTAAGCGATTTATCTTCAACACTAGGCAATAAACAAGCCTAGGTCTTACCACTTATAGAATCAGATGCTGCCCCTTATATTTTTTACGGCAAACGCAAAAAACCGTAAGCCCCATCATCGCTTGCATTACTAAGAAATACTTTTCTATCCATGCCTACTATTAATAATTACATTATATCATTAACTCATAATTTTGCCTATGCTAATTTCAAAAATTTCTCACAATTCCACAAAATCATTTTTATTGATTCACAATGTAATAGCTCAGAGTACTTAGACCAATGGATAAATCCTCACTAATCATCACCACATGCGAAGGTATTTCAATTCGGGTCGGTGAAAAATTCCAAATCCCTTTTACCCCTGCTTGAGTCAGTAAATCTGCCACTTGCTGTGCATTAGCCGCCGGGACGGAAATTATCCCGATCTCAATTTGCTTCTCTCTAATGATTTCTTCTATTTTATGTGTTGAGAATATCTCAACATCCTCTTGTACTTTTTGCCCAATTTTTACTTCATCTGCATCAAATACTGCTTGGAGTTTAAAACCAAGATTAGAAAAATTTTGGTGATGAGCCAGTGCATTTCCTAAATGGCCATATCCAACAATACAAGTATTCCAAATTCGATTTAGACCTAAAATTTCATTTATTTTAGAAATCAAATACTCAACATAATACCCCACGCCTTTTTTACCAAATTCTCCAAACATGGCAAAGTCTTTTCGTATTTGCTCCGGCGAAAAGCCAATTCGTCTCCCTAGTTCCTCCGAAGAGATAACTTCAATGCCAGTGTCTTTCAATTGTTGGAGAGTTCTAAAATAAACGGGCAAACGATCAACTGTCGCTTTTGAAATCATAGTTTTTTGCAAGCCTATCACACCTTTTTTATTACTCTTGGTTAAGTAATTCTAATTTTATTATTCAATTCCTTCTATTTCTGATCTATTTCTTTCATTTATTTGTGCCAACCCAATCAAAAACCAAAAAAAGGTCATCAATTGAGGATTATAAAGCAAATCATCAGTCAAACCACAAAAAAGAACCACTCCAAGAGATGCACACAGCCCCAAAGCCAATGCATTATGTTGGTTGATTTTTTTCCATAAATTCCATAACACGATCCCAGTAATGGTTGTCCAAATAAGAAACCCTATCACCCCTACTTCTGCCAAAAATTGCAGAAACAGATTATGAGCATGATAAATTGTGGTTTGGTTGGCCCCTAGAAAATAATCATAGGCTGGATATACGAAGGGAAATGCCCCCCATCCAATGCCAGTAAACCAGTAATCCCGAATAATATACAAAGTGCTATCCCAGATTGCAATTCGTAATGCTGAAGAGGATTCTAAATGAGGATGAAAAATCGATCTCACTCTTTCTGCAACAGATGGTTCGCTCAAAATAACAACTGCCACCAAACTAACTAACCCGAATAACAAATACCGTCCTCGTCGAGCCAAAATACCAATCGCAAAAAGTATACTAAATAAGCTCAACCAGGCCCCCCTTGAATAGGTTAGCAATAGGCAAAGTGCCAATACTATGAGTCCAATACTTCCAATAATCCCATCTCGATTGGTTGGCCGATACAAACGGTAGCCACTCCAAAAGGCAATCACCATACTCAAATAACCAGCCAAAAGATTTGGATTTTTAAGAGGCCCTGACATTCGATTCATCAAAAGAGGAAATCTGGCACTATCGACCCATTCCGAATCAACTTCACCAATACCAGCTACTACTTCCCAAATTCCCACAATAGCAACTGTTGCAGCTCCAAGCCAGAAAACTTGCAGAACAAGAAATTTTTCTTTTTCATTGAAATCTCGTTGAGAAATCCAAAAATAAAACAAAATCGGAATCAATCCCGAATGTACAAACATTCCAATAGAGCCACTGGTCGATAGTAAAGTCACGAAAAATGACCATCCTAAAAATAGCAAAATTAAAAAGTCAATCAAATTTAAGCACATTTCCAGATTCTTATTTTTCCAAATTAATACTATTGAAAAGAAAAAACCTAAAGTCATAATTATTTTAAAAAGATCAAAACTAAAAGGCAAAACAAATAACGATAATAAAAGCAACAAATAATCTTTTTCATAATTTCTTACCCACTTTTTCAATTGAAAAAACATCTGTATTTTTTCCTTTATGCCTTCACAAAATTTCGCTCCACCCAGCATCGCCCTGGCCCGACCAGATACAAAGAACCACAAACTACAATAATAGATTTTTTTTCTAAGTGCACCAAATTCTCTAAAGATTCCTCAAGAGTTTCAAACCATTCGCTGTTATATTCCCCAAGTAGTTCTAATGTTTTCTCTTTAGTCATGGCTCGTGGAGAATCAACTTTCACACCATAAATAACATCATTTTTGCTATAAATCGTTTCAAGAAATTTTTTCGCATCTTTATCTTCTAAAAAGCCAACAACAAAGTGTCGATTTTTATTTGGAAACCATTCGTCTAAAGCCTCTTTTAAAGAGTTGGCTCCCAATTCATTATGAGCCCCATCAATGATGACCATTTGCTTTCCACGGAAAAATACTTCAAAACGTCCAGGCCACCTAGCCTTGTTGAGTCCTCGTACAATATTTCCGCAAATCTCAGGCCAACGGTCGTTCAGATAATTTAAAACTGCAACTGCGAGAGCTCCATTTTCCAATTGATAAGCCCCCAATAATGAAAGACTGTATTCTCCATCAAATCTTTTGGAAATTTTGCCTTTTCCACAAAATGTTAGCTGTTCTTTCAATTCTTCTAGATTTGGCCTTCCTTGATATATCCAGTCTTCTTCCGAAAAAAAGCTCTCGGATTTTAATTGTTTAGCGTGTGTACGAATGATTTCTCTCAAGGCTCCAACTTTCACTGACGAAAACACTGGAACCCCTTCTTTAATAATCCCCGCTTTATGTTCCGCTAAATCATTGACCGTGGGCCCACAGCGGTCCAAATGATCTTCTTCAATATTGGTAATAACACTCACAATTGGACTCACTACATTGGTGGAATCCAATGTCCCACCAATCCCTACCTCGATAATTGCCACATCTACCTTACTCTGGGAAAAAAATAAGAATCCTGCAGCTGTAAGTACATCAAATTCGGTCGGACGAATTTGCTCCTGTTCATCCATCAATTGGGCTGCCCTGCGTACCTGATCAATACTCTCGCCAAGCTCAGTCCAGCTGATCTTAGTTCGGTTACACTGGATTCGTTCGGGATAGTCCTCAAGATGAGGTGATGTATAAAAACCCACCTTAAGACCACTCATCTCAAGAACAGTAGCAATCATTGCTCCTGTAGATCCTTTTCCATTGGTACCAGTAATATGAATAATTGGATAACCTTTTTCAGGGTTCCCAAGATACTCAAGCAATTTTTCTTCTCGAAAAATTCCTGGTGTATCTGAAAAACGGGGTAACGATTCTAAATAACCAATTACCTCTTCTCTATTCATTTTACAACCCCTTTAAAAATTCTTTTCTTTCTGCCAACGCTACTTTTCTCTCAGTTGCCTCTTGAAGCTTTTCCTTTTCCTTCTCGACTACCTCGAGCGGTGCCTTTGCTAAAAAGCCTTCGTTTTTCAGTTTTCCCGAAATTTGATTGATAACCTTGTCCAAGCCGGCAATTTCTTTATCTAATCGGGCTGTCTCCTTGTCTGCATCAATCAAACCTTTAAGAGGCAAATAAATCTCTATTCCCGGAATTACTTGAGTAAGCGCATTCTCGGGACGACTTTCCTCGAAAGTTTTTACCGTCAGTGGAGCTGCGGCTGCCAAAGATTCAAAAAATAGAGTTTGATTTTTGAGAAATTCGCACACTTCGTGGGTCTGAGCAAATAGAATCACTTCACTTTTTTGACTTGGATGAGCTCCAATTTCCGCCCTCATATTCCGAATGCTTCGAATCGTATTCATTAAAACATTCATTTCTTCAATCGCTTTTGGGTCTACTTCGTTCAAATTAGCCTGAGGCCACTGAAAAGTAATCAACGCTTCACCTTCATGGGGCAAAGCTTGCCATAAAGACTCGGTAAGAAATGGCATAAAAGGATGTAAAAGAGCCAAAGTACCGGAGAGTACATGAGTTAGCACTTTACGAGTCATTTGTTGTCCGTCTTTATTTTCAGAATCGTAAAGGCGACGTTTGGCCATCTCGATATACCAATCACAATACTCATTCCAGAGAAATTCATAAATGCTGCGAGCTGCTTCGCCGAGCTCAAATTTTTCTAGATTCGTGGTTACTTCTTCCGCAGTCTGATTATACCGACTTAAAATCCATCGATCATCTAAAGTTAAGTTTGAAAATTCCTTTGGTAAAGCCTCGTCACCTAGATTCATTAAGACAAATCGAGAGGCATTCCAAATTTTATTGGCAAAATTGCGATTTGCTTCAACTCGTTCCATGTAAAAGCGCATATCATTCCCTGGAGTATTTCCAGTAACCAATGTAAAACGCAATGCATCTGCTCCATACTCGTCGATCACTTCCAGCGGATCAATTCCATTGCCAAGTGACTTGGACATTTTTCGTCCTTGAGAATCTCTTACGAGTCCATGAATAAATACTTTATCAAAAGGAATTTCTCCAGTAAATTCTTTACCTAATGCGATCATACGAGCCACCCAAAAGAAAATAATATCATAGCCCGTAACAAGAACAGAAGTGGGATAAAAAGTTTTCAATAAATCCGTTTGCTCAGGCCATCCCATCGTAGAGAAAGGCCAAAGACCTGAGGAAAACCAAGTGTCGAGTACATCTTCGTCTTGTTTTAAATTACCCGATTTACATTTTGGGCATTCCTTGGGCTCCGTTCGACCAACAATCACTTCATCACAGCTCTGACAGTACCAAGCAGGAATTCGATGTCCCCACCAAAGTTGTCTGGATATGCACCAATCTCGGATATTTTCCATCCATTGCATATAAGTGCGACTAAATCGTTCTGGAACAAATTGAATTTCTTGCTCTTGAACAACTTTAATTGCTGGTTCTGCTAAAGGCTTCATATCTACGAACCACTGACGAGACAATCGGGGCTCAACCACTGTGGTGCAACGCTGGCACTGACCAACCGAATGAGGGTGATCAATAATTTTTACTAAAAACCCTTTGTCCTCTAGTTCTTTCACAATTGTTTTGCGAGCTTCATAACGTTCAAGACCTGAAAATTTTCCAGCCTCTTTATTCATGAAACCTTTTTCATCCATCACAATTAATTCTTCCAGATTATGACGTTTTCCCATTTCATAATCATTAGGATCATGAGCTGGAGTAATTTTTACTGCACCAGTTCCAAATTCTTTTTCTACCGAATCATCAGCAATAATCGGGATTTCTCGGTTTGCTAAAGGAAGTAGTAATTTTTTACCTATTAACTCCTGATAACGTTCATCTTCTGGGTGTACCGCAACCGCAACATCACCCAGCATCGTCTCAGGACGAGTAGTAGCAATTTCTAAGTACTTACCTTCTTCTCCTACTACTGGATAGCGAATTTGCCACAAATGACCATCCCGATCTTCATGTTCTACTTCCACA
>JAGOHU010000003.1 GCA_017995975.1 Negativicutes bacterium | reverse complement strand
CGAATTAGCTCATTATGTGAACTGGTTTAACAATGTTCGAATTCATGGAACGTTGGGATATTTGACACCCAACGAATATCGTGCACAACACCTTAAAAAAATTGTCTGATTTACTGTTGCCTATCCAGTACATCAGGTAAAAATTTTTAGCCTTAATTACTTTCAAATCTTCAGTTAAAATAAGCCTTAAAATTGTAATTTAAGTATAAGGAAGAAGAGGATAATGTATTTTTTATAATTCTTTTATTGCGGTGGGTATGGATTTTCTTTCTGATATAAAGAGTCCGATGATGGTGAGGATCATTCCGAGGCTGGAGAGTAGGGTGATAGGCTCTTTAAGGATGAGGGCCGAAGTGAGGACTGTGATAGCTGGGACTGAGTAGATGTAGACGCTTGTTTTGACAGCTCCGAGAATTTTTACGGAAAAGCTCCAGCTGACGAAGCAGAGGGCGGAAGCACCGAGTCCGAGAAAGAGGATATTGAGTAGGTTGGTAAGATCATAGAATTGGGTGATCTCAAATTTAAAATCTAAAAAGAAAAGGGCTGGAATCATTAGGAGGATTCCGTAGAAAAAAATGGTGCGGGTGGTTTCGATGGTATTGTAGCCAAAGGTGCTGATCTTTTTTATGAGGATCGAATAGATCGCCCAGACTAGAGCGGCCAGTATGGCTAGTAGGTCCCCAATTGGATTTAGATCAAGAGTCATGTTGCTATTGAAACTAATCAAGAAGACACCGCTAATTGCAATCAGAAAGCCTATATAAAAGAAGAGCCCCGGCTTTTCAGCTTCCAAAAAGTGTCGAGCCAACAATGCAGTCACAAAGGGAGATACACAGACGATTACCCCTACATTGGAAGCCAGAGTATAAGTGAGGGCGATATTCTCAAAGAGAAAGTAAAGAGTCACTCCACACAAACCAGCAGCAGCGAAATAAAGCTCTTGAGCTCGACTCGTGCCAGTCATTCGCTTTGGATGGATAACCCAGAGAGCGATCAATCCCATCAAGAAACGATAAAATAAAATTTCAATGGGAGTAAAGCCTTGATTGAGAAGAACTTTGGTGGATACAAAAGTAGTACCCCAGATAATAATTGTAGTGATTGCAGAGATATGACCTAGTAAAGTAAGATTCATCTTTCCTCCTAAAATTTGCCTATGGTACTCAGTATAGGTTAGAAAGAAGGAAAAAGCTTGTAAGATATTGCGGTTTATTATAGCAATTATGAGTTTAAGCAAAATAGCGGTTGTGAACCACTCAACAAATTTATTGCCACTGATTAAAAAAAATACAGTAGTAGTAATTGATAATTAAGCTGTATGCCTTAGTGACTCAGGATTAAATTTCAAATACATAATTCTTCCGATATTTTTTTGTTTAAGAGTTTTTTTCCTATTTCAGTAATTTCGTCATACAAATATAAATTTTGTCTCCATTTTATTGGAATGTTATTTAATCCATAGTAAGCACCTGCAATTTGTCCATAGACAGCACCAATTGTATCTGCATCTCCACCTAATTGTATTGATTTTATTATGCCATTTTCAAAAGTCGTTGTTGTATAAAAAGCCCATAAAGCACTTTTCAAGGTATCAATTACATAGCCTGAATTTGGTGCTGTGTCTGGGTTTAATAATCTAAAATTTAAGATACTACCTGCTGCATTTTTAGAATAAAGTGATGATGCTAATAAGGATTCTTCTTTAGTTTTTCCACTAATTAGATTGAAAATAATTTCCGCTAAATACGCACATGCGCTTAGACATTCAATATTTCCATGGGTGGTCTTCGAGCTGGCCATTGCATATTCCACTGTGCTATCTAGTCCATAATTTAATGCCCATATGATTACAGGTGCTAATCGCATAATTGAGCCATTTCCTGCATCCAAATCGCCATCTATCCCGCCAGCAGGATCGGAAAATTTTTTATAAAGGGCCAAAGAGCGGAGTGTGGTCCTGCCAATATCAAAACATTTACCTGTGCTACTACGGTAGCCGTTTTCATACCAATCTAAATAACGCTTCATTTGATCGTTAGGATCAAATCCTTTTTCAATTAAACTATCGGCCAAACATAGGGCCATCGAAGTATCGTCGGTCCAATAACCAGCAGGCAAAGAAAAAGGTCCATTTCCTACCATCTCTATTTGTGTTTTTTTTGCTCTTTTACGGTGAGAAAATTCTAAAGTTGTTCCCAATGCGTCTCCTATTGCAAGACCGACTAGAGAACCTTTAGCTTTGTTTAAAATTTCGGTGTTTGCCATAAAAATATCTTTCCTCCAAAATAATTCAAAACTTTTTTAGATATGTATCAATATCAAAAATTGTTAATTTTTCAGTACTTTTTTTAAACAAGGGATGCGGTGGATTGTTATTCTTTGTTTTTTTATTAATAGCAACCCAAGTACATTCATATTTTTTAGAGATTTCAATAATATCAGCTAAATTTTCTTTTAGGTATTTTTTGGTAGTTATTAAATCCCCCCATGCAGCCCAAATAACTGCTTTTGGATATTGTTCAAAGATTTTTTCGATATGTTTTAAATTTTCTTTGTGCAAATCGCTAGAAAGTTCATCATGCATTTTATCAGGGTTAGTTTCTTGTTGTGGATATAGATTCAGCATAATCCAACTAGCAAAGTTATTATTTTTTGTAATGCGGTCTACTGATTCCATTGTAGGGTCTAATTTTTCGGGTTTTGCAGTACTTGGATTAACTCCAAAACAAATTAATGGTTTTGACGATATTAACCCTAGAACAAATCTTGCAGAATCAGAGCCATTATTTTTGAATTCGTGGATCCATGTCATTTTTAGTGCCTACTTTCTTTTTCAAATTTACCAATCTAATCAAATTCTATCCATTCTCTACATTGCTGTTCGATTTCTTTACCAAAGAGGTGTTCGACCAGATAAAAAGCCATGCTTATACCGGAGCTGACTCCGGCGGCGGTGATGATGTTGCCATCGTGGACGTATTTTTGTTGTAGGACTTGGACGTCAAAGGTGGCTAGTTCTTCTAAGGCGGTGTGGTAGGTGGTGGCTTTTTTGCCTTTCAGGTAGCCTGCTTCGGCGAGGAAGAAGGCTCCGGTGCAGACTGAGGTGAGGAGCTGAGTATTTCTGGCTTGGCTGTGGATAAATTCTTTGAAATTATCTTTTTTAGCATAGATTTTTCGACCTTGTCCGCCCGGGATGAGGAGAATGTCTAGAGGTGGGCAGTCGCTGAGGGTGGTGTCGGGGATGACTTTGAGGCCGTTGTAACAGGTGACGGGATCGAGGGTTTCGGCGATGAGGATGGTTTGGAGGCTGTCTGGTTTGATTTTGTTGACTGAGTTTAACACTCACCGTTGAGACTAGGCTCTGAGTTCGGCTTTGCCTCCTCAATCACCAAGGCTACGGTAGTGTTCCATACTATTCTCCCACTTTAGTGGATCGAATGTAGGAATAACTCAAAAGGACCGATGAAGTCGAGTTCTCACCGTTGGGTCTAAATTCATTCATCGTTTTTCTTGAATTCATTAAGACTACGGTAGTGCTCCATACTACTCTCCCGCTTTAGCGGATTGAGTGTAGGAGCAACTCTACGTCCTTGAAAATAGGAATACCAATCTTTAACATTTAAGAAATCCTCCTCGTTTATGTAGATTTTGCGATTAGGAGAGAATTAAAATTTTTATCTGGTTCTAATGCCTGCATATCGGTACTTACTTTTATTCGTTACGATTAGTCGTAATTTAGGTTGATTTGCTCTTGCTCAGTAACAAATCATTGCATTTGATAAAATAAAGGTTTGCAATGATTTGTTAGATTTGCAAGGTAGGAAAAATAACCTTAGATAATTTTGGTGGAGAACCATACTAGATTTGAAAAGGACCAATAAGGTTGTAGGGGATGGCGCCCTCGACATCCGGTTTTCTGGATTTGAACTGGCTGTATATGTTGGGCATGATCAGCTATTTATTGATAGAGAAGTTTTAGGAGTTATCTTGAGTTTGGCATCAATCATTCAACTATAAATGAAGAGTATCATAGGTGGGATGTCGAGGGCGCCATCCCCTACAGGATTTGTGTTGATAGAGGTCGTGCTTTTAACGAAGGAAGTTTCGCGAAAAATTGTATTTTAACTTTCGCTCATTTCTCTCTCCACTTCAGCTTGCATTTTTTTGACTAAATTCGATGTCATTATTTTCCATCTCATTAAGGCAAAGATGGGTTTCTTACAAATCTTTCTTTTTGAAAGATTGTAGTCAAGCCTAATCATTTTTTCTACATGGGGCATTTGCTTGTAATTTTGGTTCTTTGCATTAGGAGTTTGAGAAGTGTCATGAAGTTTCGTTTATCCTTTAAATAGCTGATCTCTCCAACGACTATTTTTGGCAGTGTTGAATGAAGTCTTTGAAGAGGTTGAGCATTTCTGGGTGGGTGTCGATCATGGCTTCTGGGTGCCATTGAACGGCTTGGCAGTAGTGGTGAGGGGTGCTCCAGTCGATGGCTTCGATGATGCGGTCGCTGGCGGTGGCGGTGACTGTGCCGGTGGTTCCTACGCTTTTGGCTGCTTGGTGGTGGTAGGAGTTGACTCGGGCTTTCAGGCCTAGGATCGGCTCGAGTTGGCTATTTGGTAGGATGTTGATGTGGTGGGTGGAGACTTTTCGGTCTGCCTCTTGGGAGTGCTTGATCAGGTCGCCGGGTTTGCGGCTAATTTCTTGCCACAGGGTGCCACCGAGGGCTACGGTCATAATTTGGAGACCTCGGCAGATGCCAAAGATAGGCTTTTTGAGCCGATAGACTTCGCCAAACAAGAGAAGCTCAAATCGGTCTCGGGCTTCGCAAATCTCTCCAAGCTTGGGGTCTGGCTCTTCGCCAAAGAGAAGAGGATTGATATCTTCACCACCAGTAAGGAGAAGTCCGTCAATCGACTCGGCAAGGGCTTTGATAATATCTACATTGTCTGTGATCGGTAGGATCAAAGGGACTCCACCTGCTTTTTCAACAGACTTAATATAATCTTGGTTCAGATAGGCTCTTTCGGTGCCGTTTGGGAGCCAGGTAATACAACTGGATAGGCCGATTTTTACTTTTGTCATAATCGTCGCTTCCTTTCGCTCTCTTATTCGATTATCCAAGGGTCTTTTTGAATACTTCGAGATGAATGAAAACTTTCCTTTTTTGGGGTTCTCTCTTTTCGGTTATGGTATAATATAGAGTACGGTTGAAACGATTGAAGTGAGGATTTAGTCCTATTTTTAATAAAAAAGAGGTGATGAGATGGCAAAAGGGTCGATCCACTTTCCAGGGTGGTCTGTGTCCGGATATCCGGATGGACAAAATGAGATGGTGCTGGTTGCCGGAGGCCGATCGCCAGAATCTCAATGGTTGAAATTGACTCTGCGGGGCCGTAAGGCGTGGGGTATTGATCGGGGTTGTCGAAATATTTCACAGGTGGGGGCGGTTCCAGTCGGGGCGACTGGAGACTTTGATACCCTTTTTTCAAGTGAACTTTCCCAGTTGGCTCGGATGGGAGTCTTTATTTCTCAGCATCCGGCAGATAAGGAATATACAGACCTTGAATTGGCTTTGAGTGATAGCTCTCAGCGCTGTCCTGAGACGAGTCATTTTTGGGTGACTGGTGCTTTTGGTGGACGGCTGGATCACTTGATCGGTAATCTTCGCACTTTAGCTTCTTGCCGAGATAAGGGGCATAAGGTCTATGGGATGGTGGATGATAAAGAAGCGATGCTACTGATCCGAGGGGGCGAGAAGATTAAGGTGTCTTTTCAGAATACGCCGCCGATCATTTCGATGATTCCTTTGACTTCTTTGATCCGTGGGGCTGTCTTGAAGGGCTGTCACTGGAAGCTTCCGAGGAAAGACTGGGAGGCTTTGGAGATGCCACCAATCTCGAATCGTCTGGCGGAAGGCTCGAAAGAGGTAGAATTTACCATATCGGAAGGTATGGCGGCTCTTTATTTCTGTTGGGAAGAGAAGGGTTTATAGGGTTATTTTGAAAAGAGGTTTTTTATGGTTATGTTTATGATATTTTTAGGATTTGTACTGGTGACAATCTGCTCTTTAGGATGGCGTTTTTTAGTCACTGGTTTTCCAAAATATAAAAAGTGGAAGTGGCTTTTGCTTTGGCTCCTGGTCTCAGCTTTGGCAGTGGGCTTTTTCCTTTTCGTCCAAGGAAAGGCAAGGGCAGGCATTCCAATTGATTTTTGGCTCCGTCAAGGGATGATTAAATTTTTCTCTTTCTGGATGATTTTTCAGGTGGCGATGCTGGTTTTCTTCCCTGTGTGGAGTGGTATTGCTTTTAGTCGTTGGGTCTTGAAGAATAAAGGTCAGGCAAATGAGGGGTTATTCCAAAAGATCGGGATGGTTTTTGTTATTTTAGCTTTGGGCATTTCTTTAAAGGTTGGCATTTTTCCTGATTCTTGGCGAGTGGTGGAAGTGGAAATTGCTTCGCCGGAAATTCCAGCAGGATTGAATGGACTTAGGATTGCTCAAATATCAGATACTCATGTGATTTACCCAGAAGATGTGGATCAAGTGAAGGCTCAAATTGAAGCAGCAAAAGTGGGAAAGGCAGATTTGCTCTTTTTTACTGGCGACTTGGCCGATACGACTGCTTTGATCCCTAATACAGTAACGGTTTTTAAAGAGGCAGAGAAAGACTTTCCTTTGGGAGTCTGGTTTGTCTTGGGGAATCATGAATATTTTCAAGGCTTGCCTCTTTTTATGGCTGAATTTGAGAAACAAAAGGTTCGCCTTCTCCGAAATGAGGGAGCGACCCTTTCCTATCAAGGTACATCTTTTTATTTAGGTGGGGTGGACTATCCTTGGAAAGGGAATGTCTTTTCTCGAGATGGAGGCGGTGCTTCTTTTGATATGGCTGCAGCGGAAAGCGATCTGGATCGGGTGCTGAGCAGAAAACCAGCTGATCTCTATATGGTCTTGGGTGCTCACCATCCGGGGGCTTTCGATCTTTCTTTTGATAAGAAGGTGGGCCTGACCCTATCGGGACATACTCATGCTTCGCAAGTGGGCTTTGGGGGACGCTCTTTGAATCCTTTTGTGAAATATAATTGGGGACTTTATGAGAAAGATGGCTTTTGGGGCTATGTGACGAGTGGAGCTGGGGAGTGGTTTCCGATCCGCTTTGGGGCTCAAGAAGAAGTGGTGATCTTTACTTTGCGACGGACGAGTCGCTGATTTGAATAAATTGGCTGAATGGATAAAGGAGAGTTGGACATGAGTGGGTCAGGAAAATTTGATGTGATTGTAGTGGGGGCTGGTCATGCGGGCTGTGAGGCTGCTTTGGCTGCAGCTCGGCTGGGTTGCAATACTTTGATTGCCACAGGCAGTCTGGATTCGATTGGCTTTATGCCTTGCAATCCTTCGATAGGTGGGCCTGCTAAAGGTCACTTGGTGCGTGAAATTGATGCGTTGGGTGGACAGATCGGGATTCAGGCAGATCGTTCGTCGATCCAGATGCGTCTTTTAAATACTGGAAAAGGACCGGCGGTGCATGCACTACGATCTCAGTCGGATAAGCTTCATTATCACCAAGGTATGAAGAAAACTTTGGAGAATCAGGCCAATCTGGAAGTGAAGCAATTGATGGTGAATGAGCTTCTGGTAGAGGGTGGAAAAGCCTGTGGAATACTATGTGAAACTGGGGAAAACTTTTATGCTCCGGTTGTAATTTTAGCAACTGGAACCTATTTGCAGAGCAAAATTATTATTGGAGAATTAGTGGTAGAAAGTGGGCCAAATGGGCTTCGGCGGTCCGAACAGCTCACAGAATCGTTGCGAAAATTGGGGCTGAATTTGTTTCGTTTTAAAACGGGGACTCCGGCCCGAATTGACGAGAGGTCTGTGGATTACTCAAAGATGGTGATCCAGCCTGGGGACGAAGAACCGAGACGATTTTCTCATTTGCCCGATGATTTTACCCCTCTAGGGCATAAGCCTTGCTATCTTACTCATAGTAATCAATTGACTCATGATATTATCCGAAATAATATGCACCGATCTCCTTTGTATTCGGGCATGATCGAAGGGACTGGAACTCGCTATTGCCCTTCGATTGAAGATAAGGTGGTTCGTTTTGGTGAAAAAGAAAGTCACCCGATTTTTATTGAGCCAGAAGGCATGGATACGAGAGAGCTTTATGTGCAGGGCTTTTCGAGCTCTTTGCCGGTAGAAGTGTATAAGGAATTTTTGCGAACTGTGCCAGGACTGGAGCAGGCGGAGATCATGCGGCCTGCTTATGCGATCGAATATGATGTGATTGATCCGCTTCAATTGGACGGGTCTTTGATGGTGAAGTCGATTCCGGGACTTTTTGCGGCTGGTCAGGTGAATGGAACTTCTGGCTATGAGGAAGCGGCGGCTCAAGGCTTGATGGCTGGGATCAATGGGGCCCGTTTTCTGGCAGGAGAAGAACCTTTTATTTTGGATCGGTCTGATGGCTATATCGGTGTGTTGGTTGACGATTTGGTGACCAAAGGGACTCGGGAGCCTTATCGGATGATGACTTCTCGGGCTGAGTATCGATTGACTTTACGGAATGATAACTGCGATCTTCGGTTGACTCGAAAGGGTCGGGAAATTGGGCTGGTGGATGATTTTCGTTGGAATATTTATCTAAAAAAAGAGGAAACTTTGGCTGAGATGATGGGATGGATTGTCCAAAATAAGGTGCAGGCCACACCAGAATTTAACCAATTTCTTGAAAGTAAGGGAACGTCAGCGATTAAGGAAACCACCGCTTGGCGAGAGATGATTAAACGGCCTGAGCTGAGTTATGAGGAATTGATTCCTTTTGGCTTGAAAGAGGTGGACCCGGTGATTGGGGAGCAGATAGAGATATCGGTTCGCTATGAAGGCTATATCTCAAAACAGGCGGCTCAAGTGGATCGGGTACGTCGGTTGGAAGAGAAGAAATTATCTCCTGACTTTGATTATTTATCGATCCGTGGGTTGTCGACCGAATCTCGAATGAAATTGGATCAGATCCGACCTAGATCGGTTGGACAGGCTTCACGTATCTCGGGAGTATCCCCAGCAGATATTGGAGTGCTTTTGGTGGCTTTAGAAGGGCAACGTAGGTCTGGGATAGGAGAGAAAAAATGAGCTGGTCTGAAGTGTGCCGAGCGGCATTGATTGAAAAAGGAATTTTGCTGGACTTATCTTTTTCGGAAGAGGAAATTTTCCAGATGGTTCGTTATGGAGAATTGTTGGTAGAATGGAATGAAAAGATGAATCTGACTGGGATCACTGATCCGGAAGGAGTGGCAGTGAAGCATATGCTGGATAGTGCGGTGGGAGCAAAGCGACTTCCGCCCGATTGCCGTCTGATCGATGTGGGAACTGGGGCGGGCTTTCCAGGGATTGTTCTCAAAATTCTCCGACCTGATATAGAAGTGGTACTTTTGGATTCGTTGAAAAAACGACTGACTTTCTTGGATGCAGTGATTGTGGACTTGAAGCTGGAAAAAATTACTACTGTTCATAGTCGTGCAGAAGATGGGGGCCATCAGAAGGGCTTGAGAGAATCTTTTGATGTGGCTGTGGCAAGAGCAGTGGCTAGTTTGCCAGCCTTGCTGGAGCATTGCTTACCCTTTGTGAAGGTTGGTGGAGTATTTTGGGCCTGGAAGGGGCCGAAAGGCCAGGGAGAGCTTGAAGAGAGTAAGCGAGCTTTGGAGTTACTTTATGGAAAAATTTTAGAAGTGGTGGAGATCGATTTTCCAGAGACTGACGAGCCACGACTTTTGATTGGTACGAAAAAAGTAAAAGAGATGGATAAAAAATATCCTCGCAAGCCTGGTTCGAGTCCTTTATGAGGAAAAGAAAGAAGAGGGAAGTCGGATGACAAAAAAAATCTGGGTCACGATGGGTAGTGTTTTGCTTATTTTAGTTGGTCTGGTGGGCTGGCTTTTTTCGCCTTATTTTTCTTCTTTTGTTGGAGAGCCGGTGCAGTTAAAAATTGGTTGGACTGGACCTAATGATAGTGGAGTAGGGCAGGCAGTTTCTGCTTATGTGGGAGATTTGAAAGAAAAGGATTCGAGTGTAGAAATCTCACTTTACCCTTTGGGCCGATTGGGTGAAAAGGGAGCTGTTTTGGATGCGGTTCGAGTGGGGCAACCTTATCTGGCTTTCATGCTGATGGATGAAGCGGCTCGTTATTCGGATAAAGGAAAAGTCTTAAGCTTGCCTCTTCTTTTTAAAGATAACAGTGAAGTGGATAAATTTATGGGGAGCAGTGCTTACCAGTCTTTGAATCAAGACTTGAATGCCAAAGGCTTTCAAGTGATTGGTTGGCTATCCGGTGGGAATGATTCTTTGTGGCTCGAAGATGGGAAAACCTTTCCCAAAAATACCCAAAAATTAATGATCGCCACTACAGGTTATGGAATTGGTGAAAATATTTGGAAAGAATTTAACTTTCAATTAAAACCTTTACCAGCTGGGATCTGGCAGTCAGAAAATCTGACTGGAACTGTGCAAGGGATTTTAACTTCTTCTGAGTGGATTCTTGGGAAGGGATTTTTCACAAAACGTCCCTATCGAATCGCAATTGGTGGAGTGAAACCGGTTTTTCTGGTGATGAATCGGGAACTTTTTTTGAGCTTGCCTATGGAAGAGCAACAAAAATTGATGGATGCTACTAAAATTTGGAATCAATGGAACCCAGAGAAGATTGAAAAGATTAATTTTGACAAAATGGCTGGCCAAAGAGAAATATCGACTTTCATGATTCCTGAAACAGATTACCCTTACTTGGCTCGTGTTCAAGCGAGAGGGTTGACGAAAGATCAATTGATTTATTTAGAAGAAATTCGACAAGCTTTAGGAGGGTTATTCTTTTATGAACCTAGGCCTGAGGCTCCTCGAGTGAGGACTTGGGAGGCACCTAGTGCTCCACAACCAGCACAACCAGCAGTTCCTCAAGGAGGAACAGTGGTACCTGTCCAGCCACCAGTGGTGGCACCGGTGCCGCAAAAAAATACTCCCCCGGCGAAACCCAATCCAGCTCAAGGAGGACAAAAACCGTGAAGGGGAAAGTAATTGCAATTTCTGGTGGAACTTCTGGGATTGGATTGGCTACTGCTCGGATTTTGATCGGGTATGGTGCTAAGGTCGTCTTAGGTGGTAGAAGCAAGGAAAGAGGAATGGCTGCGTTGGCAGAATTGGGTGAGTCGGCGAATTTTATTTCGGTAGATGTACGGGATGAGAGGGATGCTTTTGCTTGGCTAGATCAAGTCCTTTTCACAGAAGGCCGATTGGACGGATTGGTAAATTCGGCAGGAGTCTATTGGGAAGGTACGATCGGAAAAGTTACATCAGATATTTATCAAGATGTGATGGATACGAACTTGAAAGGTACTTTTTTTCTATCCCAAAAAGCATTGGCGATCATGGATACCCTCGGGGGAGGACAGATCGTGAATGTAGCTTCTGATGCTGGGATCACAGGAAACTTAGGCTGTGCGCTTTATTGTGCTAGCAAGAGCGCTGTTGTTGGCTTGACTAAGGCTTTGGCTCTGGAAGGTGCTTTGGCTAGGGTGAGGGTGAATGCGGTGTGCCCAGCCGATGTGGAGACTCCTTTGTGGCAAGCTCAATGTGCTTTGAGGCCCAACCCGGAGGAAGCAGCTCAAGAAATGGGGCTGGCTTATCCGCTAGGCCGAATTGCTAAGCCTGAAGAGGTGGCTGAGGTGATCTGCTTTTTATTGTCCTCAAAAAGCTCTTTTGTGAATGGAGCGATTTGGACAGTCGATGGGGGAATTACTGCAGGGATTTAGGGTGGACATGTTACAAAAAAGTTACAAAAAGATTGTTTATTACCTATCAAAGGTTGTACAATAGTAGTGTATGTAAAAGGAGGATGTTGCTGTGGGCGAACGAGCAAAAGTTGAGACCAAAAAGCGTGGCTTTTGGGATTTGATAAAAGAAAGTGGTAAAGGTTTAGGGATTATTTTTCCTGATGGAAATGAAAAACAAACTCCAAGACGTCCAGTTTCAGCAGTTCCCAAAAAACCAGTAAGACAAGCCCCTCCTACTTCCGTAAATCCAGTGAAAGAAGCTCCGATTGCTTCTACCACTGTTGATAATTTGCAATCTCCGCCAGCTTCAGAAATTATTAGCGATTTGATGGCAGGTTTAAAAGCAGAGTCGGAAATGAAGGGTCATTCTGAAATTCGGAAAGAGTCTCAGAATTTTCAACCTTTACGAATGGTAAACGAAATTGCCCATTCCCGTGAGCCGATTGTGGCGGTCTTGGATGAGGCGACGGAAAAGTATTTAAAAAATATTCAGAGTCAATTGGGCGAGATTCGTCGTACTCAGCTAGAATATAACCAAAATACAACACCGGTGATTGTAGAAAATGCGTTGGAGAAGTTTTTCTATTGGGTACAAGAAAAGAATAATCAACAGCTCGAAAGTTCGATGAAAGAAGTAGAACAAAGATTGAGCTCTGGGCAATTGGAAATTCTGATGGAACTTCGTTCTTTGGTCAACCAGACTGATGAGCTGATTTTAGCAGAGCAACGAATTGGGGTATTAGAGCGTCAATCTGATAGCCAGAGAACAAAATTGAGAATACTTTTAGGGTTCTTTTTAGTGGTTGTTGGTGGCTCGGCTTTCGGAATCTGGTGGGTTTGGTTAGAAGGATTTTTGAAAATTAAGCCTCTTTGGTAATTAGATAAGGGGAGATTTTGCTATGCTATCTTGGATTCGTAATTTGCTTAGCACCGAAGGAGAAGTAGAGTCTCTGCTTGCAAGAGCAGATCGAGTGACTTCTTTGGATGAGAAGGCTGAAATTTATGGAGAACTGGCAAGTGAGGGAGTTCGTCAAGCATTGGAAGGCATTGCGATGCTGGCTTACAAGAATCGCCGCTGGGCTGCTCAAAATTCAAAACAAATTGAGGTATGGCTTCGAAAAGGAACAAAAAAAGATATTCCCTGGTGTCAATTGGTCCTTGGCTGGATGTATGAGGAAGGGCTTGGAGTATCTAAGGATCCGGATGAGGCTTTGTTTCGCTATGAACAAACTGCGCGAATGGACCTAGAGGACGGCTTTTTTCGCCTAGGTCTATTATCTTTGCGCGGAACGTTAGGGACTCATAGAGACCCTTATAAGGCGGCTTTATATTTTTATCAGGCAGAACAGATGGGCCATGAAGAGGCCCGGGCTTATTTAAATGCGATGGTGGACTGGGAAATTGTTCGGAGAGAAGATTTAGATGGGAAGTTAGAGCGGCTCTTGGAGCATGAGCTAAGTTCCCAAGGGTCGCCTTGGCGAAATGGAGTTCCCGCCGATGAGGATATGCCCATTGAAGGAATTCATTTTCCTCGAGATGGCTTTGATCCCTATGAGTCAAAAGATGCAGTATTAAAAAGGGCAATGGATGGCGATGGCCGAAGTATTTGCCGTTTGGGAGTCATGTATCTTTTTGGCGAAGGTGGTATGGAAGTTGATATTGAAAAGGCGGTTGAGTCTTTTAAAAATGCTTCAAATTTAGGAGTAGTAGAAGCTCAAACGAACCTTGCGGCTCTTTATATGACTGGTGAGGGACTGGCTCAGAATTTTGATAAAGCAAAAGAATTACTCACTGAAGCAGCCAATCAGAGCGACGGCTTTGCAATGTGCAAGCTAGGTGATATTTATGCGGAGGGTCTTGGAGTGCCGATGGATAGTGCTCGTGCAGTATTTTGGTACCAAAAAGCGGTGGAGCATGGAGACCTTCGAGCTGCGGTAGCTTTAGGGCTTCGTTATTGGGAAGGTCGAGGAATTAAGACTAACCAGAACCGGGCTATGATTCTTTTCAAAATGGCAGCAGCTAAGGGTGATACTGAGGGGATGAGTCTTCTGGCTCGAGCCCTTTTAGATCAGCCGGACCCGGATAAGCATAAAGAAGCGATTGTGTGGCTAAAAGAGTTGGCTCGTCGTCGACATGGGCTCAGTATGTTTTTATTGGGTCGATGCTATGAAAAAGGTCGTGGAGTCCCAAAAGATGAAAAAGAAGCCATCACTTGGTTTCAGTTTGCAGCTCGACGTGATTTATTAGAAGCGAAATTAGTGATGGGTAAGCTTTTGGCTCAAGGTAAAATAAAGGCTGGGACCCCAGAAGAAGAAGTGATTTGGCTTCGTGAAGCTGCTTTGGAAGGGAATTTACTGGCTTGCTATCGATTGGGTACCCATTATATTAACGGAACTTCTGGGGTTGATCCAGATGAGAAGGAAGCGATTCGCTTATTTACTCGAGCCGCTGAAGGTAGTTTGCCGGAAGCCCAAATGGCTTTGTGTATTCTTTATGATCAGGGACGAGGAGTCGAGATGGATAAAGAAAAATCTCATTATTGGCTAAAAAAAGCAGTTGAGAATGGAAATCCAGAAGCTTCTTACCGATATGGACTGGAATTGATTTCTTCGGGACGTAGAGAGGAAGGAATTCACAATCTAACTTATGCGGCAGATCAAAAGTATCCCTTGGCGGCGGATAAGCTTGGCGATATCTTTCGCGATACTGGAAAAATTGAGAAGGCCCGTTTTTGGTATGAGCAAGCTCTTGAATATGGAGATGTTGCGGCCAAAGAAAAATTGGAACAATTGAAAACAATGGCTTAGGAGCTCTTGCAAAAGAGTTCCTTTTTTTTATTGAAATAGTGCTTTCTACTTAATATGATATACTTGTTCCTACTTTAGGCGTATTTAGGGGTAGAATCGTTGCCGTTTATCGAGTACTTTCGTCTATCGGAATGATTTGATACTTGGGTTTTGTGTGTGGAGTAATCAGTAAAATAATATCTTTGGACTATAAGTTTGCAAACTCTTACGAGAGAGTTCCTTTTTTGTTTTGAAGGAAGTTCTTGTTTTATAGCGAATTTCTAGGGTAGGTATATTTAATATAAGGGAGACAGATAATATGAGAATGGTGGATTTACACTGCGATACAGTGGATAAATTGATGGATGATCCTACATATAGATTGGCTACAAATGACTTTGCGATTGATTTAACGAAGATGGAAAAAGCTGGTAGTTTGGCTCAGGTATTTGCTTTATTTGTAAATATGAAAGAGGTCGAGTCAGCTTCGGCTAGAGGCTATGATATGCTTCAACGGCTGTGGCAAGAATTGGATCGCAATGAGGATCGAATTCTCTGGGCAGGTAATGCTTCGGACCTACGAAAGAATAAACTTCACGATAAAATGTCTGCAATGATTGCTATTGAAGAAGGTGGAGTTCTCGAAGGAGAGATCGGAAATCTTCATAATTTTTATCGTCAAGGGGTACGGTTTGTTACTTTGACTTGGAACTATCCCAATGAAATTGGTTTTCCTCATGGAGCTGAGCATGGTATGAAAGGCTTGACGACTTTTGGTCATGAATTGATTGAAGAAATGGAGCGCATTGGGGTTCTTACGGACGTATCTCATTTGTCTGAAGCAGGCTTCTGGGATGTGACGAAAACCCTCGCAAAACCCTTTGTAGCCACCCATTCCAATTGCCAAGCTCTTTGTAAACACACTCGCAATTTGACGGATGAGCAAATTAAGGCTCTTTCTGAGGCCGGCGGAGTGATGGGGATCAATATTTTTAGTAAGTTTTTGACCGATGCTCCTACTCCAGAAAGTGATCTGGTGGAAGCGACAGTGGCTCATGTGAAGCATGCTATTAAAGTAGGTGGGATTGATGTAGTTGCTTTAGGTGGTGATCTGGATGGTATTCCAGTATGTTCAACCTTTAAAACCATTGAAGATATGGGAAAAATTGAACAAAGTCTAATGAAGCACGGATTTAAGGAAAGTGAGATTGAGAAAATCTGGTCAACTAATGCAATTCGGGTGATGGATGCAGTCTTAAAATAGATGTTTCACGTGAAACAATAAATGCCCTGTCTTTTTTCCAGAAGACCTAGCTTTAGAAAAGGTGTAAAGTTAAGGCAAACTATGGAGAAAGGGCAGGGTATTTTTATGAATCTGGAACAGAAACTACAGATACTAACTGATGCAGCCAAGTATGATGCCTCTTGTTCCTCCTCTGGCAGTAATCGACAAAACCGAGGCGGGGTAGGCAATGGGGCTTCTATGGGGATATGCCATAGTTGGTCTGATGATGGACGATGTGTATCGTTGCTTAAAATTTTGCAAAGTAATGTATGTGCTTATGACTGTATTTATTGCCTAAATCGGAAGAGTAGTGATTTGCCTAGGGCAACTTTTGAACCTAGGGAACTTGCTGAATTGACTATCGAATTCTACAAGCGAAATTATATTGAAGGTTTATTCTTGAGCTCTGCAGTAGTGAAAGACCCAAATCATACAATGGAATTGATGATTCAGACTGTACAAATTTTACGAAATGAAATGAATTTTAATGGCTATATTCATATGAAGGCAATCCCCGGGGCAAGCTCAATCCTATTAGATCAAGCAGGTTTTCTTGCAGATCGGATGAGTGTGAATATTGAGCTACCTTCGGCTGAGTCTCTGACACTTTTGGCTCCTGATAAAACAAGGGAGAGTATCTTGACTCCTATGGGCTATATCCAGAAAAAGCGAGAAGATATGGAGCGTAGGGGGAAACAAAGACTTTTTAATCCAGCCGGACAAAGTACTCAAATGATGGTAGGAGCTAGCCGTGAGAATGATCGACATATTGTGAAACTAGCCTCGTCGCTCTATAAGAACTTTCAATTAAAACGAGTTTACTACTCGGCTTATGTGCCAATTGTCGAAGATAGTCGCCTTCCGGCCCTTCCAAGCCCGCCTTTGTGGCGAGAGAATCGACTCTATCAGGCGGATTGGTTGTTGCGGTTTTATGGCTTTAAGGCTGAGGAATTGCTCACCACAGGCGATGGGAATTTTACGATTGATTATGATCCAAAAACCCAATGGGCTTTGGAATCAATGCATTTATTTCCTTTAGAGATTAATCGGGCTGAGTATGAGATGCTTTTAAGGGTGCCCGGTATCGGAATGATCTCTGCAAATCGTATTGTAGCAGCAAGACGAACTCAGACCCTGCGATGGGAACATCTACCTAAGCTTGGAATTGTGATGAAGCGAGCTCAGCATTTTATTACTTGTGAGGGTAAATACAAAGGAGCTTATGGTTTTACAGAACCTTTAATTCGCCAAGCTTTGGCTGAAAGTACTGGTAAGTATAAGCGGAAGCGACAGCCAATGGATCAAATCTCTCTCTTTGAAGAGTCCCCACCGAATGTACCTTTATTATCAAACCTTTTAAGTGCTCGGACTGGTCAATTATGAATAAGGATAAAGTCTATATCTATGATGGTAGCTATGAAGGGATTCTTTGCGCTATAGGTAGAGCTTTGGAAGAGAAAGAGAAGGTAGTCGGAGTCTTTCGTGAAGGTGAACAAAGTCTTCTTTATTTTGGTGAAGTAGTTGAAATAGAGTCTCAGAAGGATCGAGCCAAGGAAATCGCACTCTTTCTTCGTGAGCGACTTGGTGATTATGGGGTCACTTTTTTGTATTATGGTAATTTAGCTGAAGGTGAGACGGTCCCATTTTTTCTTTATGAATATATTCTGTTTGGTTTAAACCAAGCTGGGAAGAATTTAGCTTATTCCCTGACCGAACCAGTAGTACTAAAGGTGTTAGATTTTCGGCAGAAGGTGGGGAAAGAATATCATCGCTTGCTTGGATTGGTTCGTTTTCGCAGCCTATCTTCCGGGATATTATATGCTCAAGTCGAACCGGATCATCGGGTATTAGGTCTACTTGGAAGCCATTTTGCAAGACGCTTACCCAATGAACGATGGCTGATTCATGATATAAAAAGAGACTGGGCGCTACTTGGCGAAGGAGGTAAATATCAGCTAATCTATTTACCAAGGGAGCAAGTTCCGAAAGATGATTTGGAGGATGAAATTGAAAAGCTTTGGCAACTTTATCATGCTCATGTAGCGATTCGGGAACGCTCTAATGGAAAGACTCAGAAAAACTTCATGCCTCAACGCTACTGGAAGCATTTGATCGAAAAGCCTGGGGCGGCAGAAGAGGTGCAGAGAGATAGTTATGCAAAAAATAAGAAAGAGCCTTTCTAATCGTTATTGATTAGAAGGCTCTTTCTCTGTAGTGATTAAGCTTTGTCGCAGTGTAGAACTCCGTTATCTGCAATATTTTCTTTCGAAATTTCACGGATAATGATTTTAACCGCTTCAGGCTTGCAGCTGATTGTTTCTACTAGGGCTTCGGTTACCTTTTTGACCATTGCACGTTTTTGTTCGATTGTGCGGCCAGGATAGATTTCCATAGTAATGGTTGGCATATGAGAACCTCCTACCTATTTCATCTTTTTACTACCAATATTTTACCATGACTATTGAGAAAGTGATAGAATAGAATAAGAATTTAAAATAAATTGTAGAGGATGTTTCACGTGAAACAATTAAAAATAAAAAAAGAAAAGAAAGTTTGGCCCCCAACTTTTGTGAAGGCCAAATTTCTCCGTAGACCGAATCGCTTCCTAGCTCACTGCTTGCTTGAAGATGGGAGTGAAGTGATTGTTCATGTACCCAATCCAGGTCGCTTATGGGAGCTTCTATTACCCAAGGTAGATGTTTTACTAGCGGATCATCGGGGGAGCGAAAGAAAAACCGAATGGTCTCTCATTGCAATTATGCGTGAAGGTCAGCCAATCATGGTGGATACAGGTCATAGCAATCAAGTGGTAGAAGATTTATTGGAAGAGAAACGGATTCCTTCTCTGGCCAGCTGGCATATGATCCGACGAGAAGTGAAGAGAGGGAATAGCCGCTTTGATTTTCTTTTGGGAAATTCGAAAGGTGAAGAGATGCTACTTGAGGTGAAGTCGTGTACTCTATTCGGTGGCGATGGAGCCATGTTTCCAGATGCACCGACCGAAAGAGGCGAAAGGCATTTACTGCACTTGCAAGAAGAAGCCCTGAGTGGACAAAAAGTGGGTGTCCTTCTTTTGGCTCAGTGGCTACAAGCGAAATGGTTTTCGCCAGATTATCATACAGATCCTTCTTTTGCTAAGACTATGGTCGCGGTGAGAGAGGATGTCCCAATTGTGGTAGTGGCTATTGGCTGGGATGAAGAGTTGCAAATTCTTCCGAAGGTTAATGAAATTCCTATTCGATGGGAACTGACGGAAAAAGAAAATCATGATGAAGGTTGCTATGTTATTCTTTTAGAAATTGAAGAGGATCAGGAAATTCAAATTGGCTCTTTAGGATTGGTTGAATTTCCAAAAGGCTGGTATGTCTATTGTGGGTCTGCGAAGAAAAACTTAACCGCTCGGGTGAATCGACATTTGCGAATTCGAAAAGGAATCCATTGGCATTTAGATTATTTAAGACAAATTGCAAAACAGGCAGTTGGAATTCCTTTTCGGACTCAAGATGAAATTGAACACTCATTGTCGACTGATTTGTCAGAATTAGCAGATTGGAAAATTGATGGTTTTGGCTGCTCAGACTGTGATTGTGATAGTCATTTGTATGGATTTTCCGAAGACCCCCGAAAAAGACAAGGATTTATCGATTTTTTGCTTTTTTGGCGAATCGGAAGGTTAGCTATTCAAAATAAAAAAAAGTAGATAAAAGAGGCCGTTATGGATTGAGAGGCTGAGAAGTCTTGATACTAAAGGAGTTCACGCTTGTTGAGTCCGATTTTTATCTGATTTTGCAAGGATAGAAGATTTTTTTTGACGAATCTTTGCTATTTCCGAAACAGATTGTGAAAACAGAAAGAATGAGGAAGAAAATGATGTGCTTCGAGGAATCGAGAAAATGGATAGAGAATTGATGAATGTGATTTTTAGATATGAGGGAGATTTTTAAAACAGCACTCGTGAATTGATTAGAAAAGTGAAAAGAAAAAATTAACTAAAGAAAACGACTTTAGTTATTCCTAGTGAGAATAGAATGGAAGAATCAGATTAAAGATAGACTAAAGTTATGATCAAGAAAAATAATAAAATTTTCGGATTGACAGAGAGAATAGAAAGAAGTATAATCGGTTATACAAATTGAATATAGTTGTACATACGTACATCATCAAGAGCAGCGGAGGGAATGGCCCAATGAAGCTGCGGCAACCGGCCGAAAGGAAACGGTGCCAACTCCACAGGAATTTTTCCTGGCAGATGATAGAAGTGTTTCATGAAAGTAATAATGAAAGCTCTTGTCTGTGACAAGGGCTTTTTTCTTGGAAATTTTTTAAGAAAGTGGTGAAATCAATGAATACTTATCAAATTCAATCACCGATGATTGAGATTGTAAATGTGAAGAAGACCTACCAAGGCCTGTCTGGAGAAGTAGAGGCTTTGAAGGGAGTTAGTTTGCAAATTGAAGCGGGCAGGATTTTTGGGATTATTGGTCTTTCTGGGGCTGGTAAATCAAGCTTGATCCGGTGTATCAATATGCTTGAGAAACCGACTGATGGTAAGGTCAAAGTGGCAGGAAAAGAGATGACCGAACTAAACGAGCAGGAGCTTCGCCAAGCTCGTAAAGAAATTGGGATGATCTTCCAGCACTTCAATCTTTTAACCTCTCGGACCGTGGAGGAAAATATTGCTTTTCCTTTGGAGCTTGCAGGTTGGAGCAAGGCAGATATTTCAGAGCGAGTGGTAGAGATGCTTTCTTTGGTAGGTCTTTCGGATAAGGCGAAACAATATCCCGCTCAACTTTCTGGAGGCCAGAAGCAGCGGGTCGGGATCGCAAGAGCTTTGGCTTCTCGGCCTGGAGTGTTGCTTTGTGATGAGGCTACTTCGGCACTTGATCCTCAGACGACTCGATCCATTTTGGAATTGCTCCAGGATATTAATCGAAAGCTAAATTTGACAATTGTTTTAATTACTCATGAAATGCAGGTAGTAAAAGAGATTTGTCATCAGGTGGCAGTGATTGAGAATGGCTATATTATCGAGCAAGGTGATGTTTATGATGTGTTTACCAAGCCGGGCCACCCAACCACCCGAGAATTTGTAAATACAATTATGAACTTAGAACTACCTGAGTCGTTGAAAGATCAAGAATTTTTGCCCGACTATGAGCCCGGGTGTTCCATGCTTTTACGGATTCGCTTCTTGGGAGAGGCGACAAAAGAACCAATGATTGCTACATTAATTCGCCAATTTCAGTGGGATATTAGCATTATCTATGGAAATATTGATCACATCCAAGGTCGGCCTCAGGGGACGATGGTGGTTTCGGTGGATGCGGAGGAGGGCCGAATTCAGGAGGGATTGGATGCGGTGCGAAGAAAAGGCTTAGAAGTGGAGGTGCTTGGCTATGTGGCAGGAGATAATGAGTATTGATTGGATAGAAATGGTGGAGCTTCAATCCATTGCTTTAGGTGAAACGGCAGTGATGGTTGTGATTTCTGGAGCTTTGGCTTGTGCTTTGGGACTTCCTTTGGGAATATTTCTGACTGTGACGAGTCGAGGTCATCTGACGCCATTTCCTAGACTAAATCAAGTGTTGGGGATGATTGTGAATGCTATGCGTTCGGTGCCTTTTATTATATTGATGGTGGCTATTATTCCGTTAACCCGTTTCATCGTAGGAACTACAATCGGTACTGAAGCGGCAATTGTACCTTTGACTTTGGCGGCTGCGCCTTTTGTGGCTCGAGTGGTGGAGAATGCTTTGCGCGAGGTGGACTCGGGAGTGATCGAGGCAGCTCAGTCGATGGGTGCTTCGCCGATCCAGATCATCCGAAATGTACTCTTGCCTGAAGGATTGCCCGGAATTTTAGCAGGTATTACTTTGATGTTTGTGAGCCTGATCGGTTATTCTGCTATGGCTGGCACCATCGGAGGTGGTGGGTTGGGAGACTTGGCTATTCGCTACGGCTATCAACGATTTCGCCCAGATGTGATGATTGTCACTGTGGTGATCTTGATAGTGATTGTTCAAGGGTGCCAAAGTTTTGGGGATTATCTGGTAAATCGAATTTATAAACGAAGAGGACAATAAATAGAAAGGTGGATATAAAATGAAAAAATGGATTGTATTGATTGCTGCAGTAGTTAGTGTTGGGGTAATTTTAGGTGGTTGCGGAGGTACAAAATCAGGAATTTCAATAGATAAAGAAATTCGGATTGGCGTGACTCCAGGTCCTCATGCACAAGTAGTAGAAGATGTGAAAAAGAGAGCTGAAAAAGAGGGACTAAAAGTCCGTATTGTAGAATTTTCCGATTATGTACAGCCAAATGTGGCTTTGAGCCAAGGAGAAATTGATATCAATATATTCCAGCACAAGCCTTACTTGGATAATATGGTGGCTGATCGGGGCTTGAAGATCGTTCCAGTAGGAAATAGTATTTTACTACCTATGGCGATTTACTCGAAAAAAGATGAAGTGAAGACAGTAGCAGATATTCCTGCAGGAGCTACCATCGGAATTCCAAATGATCCGAGCAATGAAGGGCGAGCACTTTTGTTGGCCGAGTCTTTGGGACTGATTAAATTAAAAGACAGCAAGAATCTGAAAGCCACTCCAAAGGATATCGTAGAAAATCCTAAAAATTTCAAATTTAAAGAATTGGATGCAGCTCAAATTCCTCAATCATTGAAGGACTTGGATGCAGCAATTATTAATAGTAATTACGCTTTGCCAGCTGGACTGAATCCACAAAAAGGATCCTTGGCAGTAGAAAAAAATGAATCTCCTTATGCGAATGTGATTGTAGTGCAAGAAAAAGACAAGGACAATCCAGTGCTGAAAAAATTTGTAGGAATTTATCAATCTGAAGCTACAAAGAAATTCATTCTAGACACTTTTTCTGGCAGTATTCTACCAGCTTGGTAAAAAGCAGGTAGTTTTAAGATAGACTGTTGAAAAAGGCATTGTAACCAAAATGCAACAAATTGATCCTTGCTTTAGTTAGCTTTAAGAATCAGTGTATTTTTTGCAACAACAAAAAGGATACTAATTGATGCAAAATGACAACAAAAAATCCCGCTGATGAAGCGGGATTTTTGTTTACTCTTTAATTAAAATTCCGTGCATGATTAATTCAATTCCAGCCCGAATTGATTCTTCAAGAGTCATATTGTGGCGAGCTGGAACTTCTCTTTCGATAGCTACGATATACAGATTGTGGAGAAGATCCGCAGTATACTTTGTTGAAATTGGTCGGATAATTTTTTTTTCAATTGATTCGTCTAAAAGATTGACTAGAAGTTTATCTCGTCTTTCAGAAAAATTATGAAGGCTTTTTTCTACTTCAGGTAGATGTCGGGTAATATCACGAAAAAAAAGCAGGGTCGGATATTCGAACCCTGGCACATCCAAAAAGAGAAAGTTGGCAATTTTTTGCTGGAGGGGGATACCTTCTGCCAGTATTTTATTTTCTTCTTCTTCAGCACAAGCAATCCAAGCATTCACTACAGTAAGAACTAAATCGTTTTTACTTGCAAACATTTTATAGATTGTTTTTTTGCTCATTCCTAATTGAGCAGCAATATCGTCCATTGTGAACTTGATTCCTTTGTAATTTAACTCCCGATAGGTTGTGAGAATAATTTCATCCATCTTATTGTCCTCCTCGAAAACCAAAAAGGTATCTATAGGATGAGTGTACACGAAGATAATCAAAAAAGAAAGGTCAATTGAGGTATAATAGTAAAGTGGATAACAAAAATCAAATGATATAGTAGGAAATAGAGCTTTTTTGCCGAACTACTGAAAGATGAGCTTAATTTGATAGGTGTATCGGAAAGGGAGGATGAAATGAAAAATAATGGGAGAACTCCAGTTGCTGTTTTTGATTTTGATGGGACCATTATTTCAGGTGATTCTTTTCTGCCTTTTATGCGCTATGTAGTCGGTGGTTGGAAGTATTACTGCGGGATGCTCTTTCTTTTACCTTGGCTCGGAAGCTATGCTTTTGGGGTCATTGATAATCGAAGGATAAAAGAAAAAGTGATTGGCTATTTTTTAAAAGGGAAGCCAGCTCGGGATATTAGAGAGCTGGGTGAATCCTATGCGGAAAGTTTTTTGCACACCAAGGAAAAGCCAAAGATGATGGCGAAAATTGATGAGCATGTAAAGGAAAGCCACATTTTACTTTTGGCGAGCGCTTCTCTATTGGTTTATCTGAAGCCTTGGGCAGAGATAAATCATTTTGATGGAGTTTGCGGTGCCCAGCTTGAAGTTGATGGAGAAGAGCGAATTACTGGCCGAATTTGTGGTAATAATGGCTTTGGGCAGGAGAAACTCGATGCAGTAACCGAGTGGTTGGCTGAAAGAAATCCTGATAAAACCTATGCGTATGGAGATAGTCAAGGAGATAAAGAATTATTGGATTGGGCTGACGTAAAGACCTTTAAGGGGAGATTACTTAGCATAGATGAATAGACTAGTAGGGTGGAAGGATGGTAGAAGATGAAGTTGGATTTTCAATTTATGTTTCCTACACGAGTAGTGAGTGGGATCGGAGTCCGAAGAGATGTGGTGAAAGAAGCTACAGTGATCGGAGTAAAAAAAGTATTTGTGGTGACTGGCAGCGGTTCGACCAAAACGTCGCCTTATTTAAAAGAAATCCTAGATGATTTTGCGGCTGCTTCGATGGAGGTGCTGTGGTTCTCAGAGGTAGAACAAGATCCGAGCTTTGAGACCATCACAAAGGGTGTTGCTTTGGCACAAGACTTTAATCCAGATTTGGTTTTTGCATTTGGTGGTGGTAGCCCCATGGATGCAGCTAAATTTATTAATATAATTTTAGGTAGTGGTGGAGTGATCACAGACTATGTGAGAGGTACAAAAGTGCCTACCAAAAATGCTTGTCCTATGTTTTTCTTACCCACTACAGCTGGAACTGCGAGTGAAGTATCAAGAGCGGCGGTGGCGAAAGATGGAGATGCAGGGGAGAAGCTGAGCATCAGCCATTATCTGCTTTGTCCTCAAATTGCGTTTCTTGACCCAGAACCTCAATTAACAATGCCACCAGCAATTGCTGCGGCCACTGGAATGGATGCGTTGACTCATGCAATCGAAGGGTTTCTTTCAATTAATCGGAACCCTATCAGTGATGCAGCTGCTTTAGAGGCGATCACTCGGATATCTCAATGGCTCCGCCCAGCAGTTGGTCATAGTGGCAATGTGGAAGCCCGAGGAGAGATGTTGATTGCAAGTATGTTGGCCGGAATTGGCTTCTTAGGCCCTGGAACCGGAGCGGTCCATGGAGTGGCTCATATTCTCGGTGGCCAATATGGAGTGCCCCATGGGGTAGCTAATGCGGTTATGCTTCCTTATGTGATGGAATATAGCCGAATTGCTGAACCTGCTCGATTTGCTCGTATAGCCAAAGCCATGGGAGAGCCAATCGATCAATTAACTGTCTTGGAGGCTTCCTATGCAGCAGTCGAGGCAGTGGAAATGCTTCGGGGTGACTTGGGTATCCCTGCTACTCTTGAAGAGCTAGGTATACCGAAAGCAGATTTGCCAAAAATTGCTCATCTGGCTTCCAAGCAAAGGAATGTGCAAAATAATATCCGTAAAGTAAATGAAACAGATATTTTAGCTATTTTGGAAATGGCTTATTCTTCTCACCCGAGTCATTAAGAATTTTTTGAAATGGATGGGGATCTGATTGGCTGCTAAGTAGGTTATTGTGTACTGAAAAAGGCTTCTTCTAGCAACCTGATGTTGTTAGAAGAAGCCTTTTTGTTTGTTTGGGATTAATAATTAATTGAGATCGCAATATATAAGAAAAGGATTGCGAGTACAAAGAAGATGAGTAAGAGTGGCCAAATGAATTGCATCCATTTAGTATAGGGGACTTTCCCATAGGAAAGGAAGATGAGTAGCGTTCCATAGGTGAAGTAGGCCATATGGGAGACCCCATCACCAAATTGATAAGCTAAGGTAGCGGTTTGGCGAGAGAGTCCGACCAAATCGGCAAGAGGAATAATAATTGGCATCAAAGCGACAGCTTTGCCACTTCCAGAAGCGACTAGTCCAGTCAAAAGGACTACGATGACAAAAATACCGACTGCAGAGCTTAGCACAGGTAGATCACTTAGATAGCCAGAAAGACTATTGATCAAAGGATCTAGCAGTCCGCCTTTTGTCAGAATCCACTCTACCCCACGGGCTACCCCAACAATCATAGCTCCTCCGAGAGAGCCTTTGGCGCCAGTTACAAAGGCAGTAGCAATGTCAGCAGAAGACATCCGGCCCAGTATACCAGCTGCAATGCCGGTGGCTAAAAATGCGGCAGACATATCATTGATATTCCACTTGAGCTTCATCATTCCATAAACTACCAAAACAAAGGTTCCGCACAGCAAGAGAAGTGAGAGAATTTGGGAAAGGCTGAGCTTTTTATCTTTGTCGGTTGTGTAGTCCAATTTGATATCAGAAACATCGATATCTGCAACTAGCGAACGGCTTGGGTCTTTTTTGACTCGCTTTGCATAAATAAGCAAGTATATAAGGGCAATGCTACAGTAGACCAGATAGGCAATGAGACGCAGTCCAAAGCCTGAAAACATAGGAAGCTCTGCAATTTGGTGAGCGATTCCAATGGTGTACATATTGGTGGGCCCAATTGCAAAGCCAACCATGCTACCGAGAATGACAACTCCTACCGCAGTGATCGCATCAAAACCGAGAGCTAAGATGATTGGAATTACGAGAGGTACGAAAGGAATTGAGGCTTCAATCCAGCCTAAAAAGCCACCTAATATGGCGAAAATCCAGAAGAGAATGATGATGACTAGGGTGCCACCTTTTTGGCCAGCTAAGCTAACTAATCGAGTGATTCCCATCGGGATGGCGCCAGTTTGGTTGTAAACTTCAATCGATCCACCTACTAGCAACACTAGAAAAACAATGCTTGCCGAGTTGATCAAACCATTTGGCACAGCACGGAAGATGTCAAAAAATGACATAGCAGGCCGTTCAATTGCATGGTAGGTACCAGGGACAACATAGCTACGGCCATTTGATACGACCCGATCATAGGCACCTGGCTCCACAAGGTAGGCCGCAATGGCACAAGCGACAATAATAAAGAAGAGCAATACGTAGGGATTAATGACAAGTGGTTTTTTTTCAGCAGCTTTTTTGGTCATTTTATGTCCTCCTCTAGAAATAAATACTGATTTAATTTCGATTGGTTAGTCGCAGAGTGCTTTGGCTAAAGCCAGATTGCCAGCGATGCCTTCTTTGAGCATATCTAGCTGAATGTTGTCACCTACGGTGTGGCATTTTTTTATTTCTGCAGGAGAAAAACCAAGAACATGAATACCGAGCTGAGAAAAATGACCACTGTCAGTTGCAAAAGCCCAAGGCTTGGTCTTGATAGTACGACCAAAAACATTTTCGAGAGCAGCTTTTGCAACGGTTACAGTTTCGCTATCTTCGTCAATACTATAAGGAGGTTCGCCCATGATTCCGTTTCCAGTAGCACCGGTATAGCAAGAAATTGGGATATAGGCTGGCTGAATCTCTACTGTAATTCCGGGGACTGCACAACGAGCAGCGATTTCATTTAGCTGAGCAATGACTTGGTCGTTTGTTTCGCCAGGGACGCTTCGATAATCCAAGCTTACTCGAATGGAATTTGGAACTACATTGGTGCCAGGCTCGGAAGAGGAAATTCGGGTTGCTGAGATGAGGGATTGACCATATTTTGGGTTTTTGCTTACTTTATAATCATTGAGGCCTAATAAAAATCCACCTAAAAAGGAGAAAGGATTGACTCCTTCATGAGGAACACTTGCGTGACAAGATTTTCCGGAAATTGTGACTTCAATCCCAACTCGACCGCGGCAAGCGATTGCCAGGTCATTTTCACTGGCTTCACCAACAACAGCATAATCTGTGTGGAAGCCATATTCAGCCATCATCATTGACCCAAAGCCTGCGTCTTCTTCATGGACTACTCCGACTACATAGATATCGCCTTTGGTCATCAGACCTTCTTGCTTCAAAATATGAGGAAGATAGAGATGGATCGCGAAAGTTCCTTTTGTATCGCTAGCTCCACGACCCCAAATGGCTCCTTCGGCGATAGCACCACTAAAAGGAGGGTATTTCCAGTTTTCATGGGGACCTTCATCGACGATATCAAGGTGACAATTGAACATCAGTGACTTTCCGCCGCCTTGGCCTTTCATGAGACCGATTACATTGCCATAGTCATCCACAGTAACTTCATCGTAGCCTAGGTCTTTCATCTTTTGAATGGTGTAATCAGCCATTGCTTTTTCTTCACCAGATTTACTCGGAATTTGAATCATTTCACTTGCGGTCTGTACAATAGCGTCAAAATACTTGTCTGTGGCTACCCAAATTTTTTCTTTGATCATTTTTTTACTTCCCTTCTTTCTTTTATTGCTTAAAAAGTGAAAAGGCACTAATAAATAGATTTATTGTTATGACTTTAGAGATCGGCCGGAATACCAGTAGACGAAACCGACAAATAAGGAACCGCCGATGATATTTCCAAGGGTCACCGGGAGTAGATTGGAAAAGGCTCCAGCTAAGGAAATTCCACGGTTGTCTGGGGAGCTAAAAAAGCCATTGTAAAAAGTGCTGTATTGGCGATACTATGCTCGTAACCAGTGGCTACGAAGCCGAGTACAACCCAAACCAAAACAATCATCTGAGCCGTTTCGGATTTTAATTTTATCGTGGCCCAGGTGCCCATGCAGATCAGCATATTACATAAAATTCCTCTCGTAAGGGCTTGGTTGAAAGGTAGGGCCATCTTTTTTTCACAAGATGCAACCAGAAATTGGCCGACTTTTCCGTCTAATAACCCGGTGGCCCCGAAGAGCCAGCCGAAGACAATCGCTCCGCAAATATTTGCGAAATAGCAAAATATTAAAAGAGTGAGAGCCTGTTTTAGGGTAATCGAACGAGTGAGAGCTCCGATGGTCATGGTCATCATATTGCCTGTAAAAAGCTCGGCACCAGAAAAAACGATAAGAGTAAAGGAAAGAGCAAAAGTGATGCCCATGATAAGGGAAGACATTCCGGCAGTTGGGCTATTAAAATAAAATGAGGAGCCGACGCTATAGGCCAAGGCCATCCCTAAAGCGCAGCAAGCTCCAGCCATGGCAGAGTAGATGAAGTACTGAGGGATATTTTTTGAATAGGCCACTTTTTTTGTGGCTGACGCTGCGACTAGGCTTAATCCTTTTTCTTCCAAGTGAACCTCCAAGATTTGTTGATATTTTGCAAGAGTTAAATTTTAGAAAAAGCTCGTTCAAATTCTTCGATAATATCTTCAATTTTTTCTAGGCCTACTGAGAAGCGCAATTGACCCATCGAAATACCACAGTGAGCTAATTCTTCTGCTGAATAGGCTCGATGTGATGTCTTGGCAGGATAGGAAATGCTTGTGCTGACTCCAGCTAAACTTGGAACAAATTTGACACTTTCACAGGCAGCAATAAAGTCACTAGCTCCTTTTTCGCCTCCTACGATATCTGCACTGAGCATGCCACTGCACCAGCCATTTTCGAACTGTTTCTGGGCTAATTCATGAAAAGGTGAATCCTTTAAGCCCGGATAATAGACTTTTTCTACTTTTGGATGTTGGGCTAAATATTCCGCAAGTTTTTGTGCATTTTGGCTATGTTTTTCGACTCTCAATTCAAGAGTACGCAAGCTCCGAGTGAGCAACCACGCATCAAAAGGGCTTGGGTTATTTCCATAAAGAGTTGCATAACGTTTGATTTGAGTGATATTTTCGCTATTTGCGGTAATGACTCCACTGATGATGTCACTATGTCCACCTAGATATTTTGTACCACTATAGACCACGATATCAGCGCCAAATTCGAGGGGCCGGCAAATTGCTGGGGTAGCAAAAGTATTATCCACAATCATTTTTGCGCCATGTCGGTGGGCAATTTCGGCAGTTTTGGCTAGATCCATTACTTCCATCAGTGGATTGGTGATTGTCTCAGTGTAGATAATTTTTGTGTTTGGCTTGATGTACTTCTCAATATCATCATGGATGAAGTCCACAAAATCGACTTCAACGCCAAAGCGTGGAATTTCGTTTTTCAAATAATCATAAACACCGCCATATAAAACAGGAGAGGAGATAATGTGGTCCCCGGTGCTTACGTTCGCCATAAAAGCCGTGATGATCGCAGCCATACCAGAGCTAAAAACGATTGCTCCATCCGAGCCTTCCGCAGCAGTCAATACTTCTTCGACGCAGTCGGTACCTGGGTTGGACATTCGAGTATAGACATATCCGGGCTGAGTTCCATCGTAGACCGCATCAAGAGAAGCAACATCATCAAAGCTGAAAACACTGCTCATATAGATTGGCATTACTTTTGGGACTGAGACCGATTGGGCGACTTTTTTTGCGATTTCATTCTCCCCGGCATGGATCATTCTTGTGGCTAATCCTTTTTTCATGATAAAATCCTCCAATCATTTAATCGAAAAAATTACTAAAGAGGCAATAGGCGATTTTCTGGCTAAAGAAATGCCTGAATTGTTGCAATTGCCAGATAACTCTTTTCCAAGATATCATTCCTCCTAAAAATATGTTAATATTTTTTACAAGTATCGCTATAGACAAAAACTATAACAAAAGGGGAAACATTTACTGAATCTAGGAAAGGATGTTTTAAAGTAATGAAGATACAACAGATCAGATATGTCTTAGAAATAGCCAATCAAGGGTCTTTAAATAAAGCGGCTCAGAGCCTTTTTATTTCTCAACCCACATTAAGCACAGCAGTTAAAGAATTAGAACGGGAGTTGGCTATTCAAATATTTGAACGCTCTAATCAAGGCATATCTCTTACGGCAGATGGAATCGAATTTCTTCAGTTGGGCAAACGATTGCTTGAAGAAGCAGATGCGATCAAATCGCGTTATGCCTTAGAGCAACGAGTTCCTCTACATCAATTTCAGGTATCGTGCCAGCATTATGCTTTCGTAGCAGAAGCTTTCATTAATTTTGTAAAAAATATGGCTCCCCAGAGATATACTTATGGGATAAAAGAGTCCAAGACTTTGATGGCCATTGAGGATGTTTACTATCGTAGGAGTGCCCTTGGAATCCTGTGTTTAACACCACAAAACAAAAAATTTATTACTCAAATTCTGGATAAATGGGGCATTGATTTTCAGCCTTTGGCTTCGGTAGCTCCTCATGTTTTTATTCGAAAAAGTCATCCCTTAGGAGGAGAAACATCTATTGATATCACTGATCTTGAGGCATATCCGATGATTCTGTATGAGCAAAATAATGAAAATCACTCCATGCTTACCGAAGAGCTTACAGGAATTGAAAATCATCCGAAGATTATTTATACTTCTGACCGGGGGACCACAAATAATATTATTAGTAATACTGATAGCTTTAATATCGGCACTGGTTACTTGATTCCTCAAATTATTCCGGAAGAAATTACAGCCATTCCTTTGCGAGGATTTGATAAACAAATCTTACTCGGTTGGATTCATCTTAAAAAATATGACTTAAGTGAAGATGTCACTTTGTTTGTAGAATTAGTAAAAGATTCTTTATACCGTAATTATCCTTATGCGGGTATTGATCTTCCTCATATCTTTCCATTGAGCAAGCCCTAGGTTGGTTGCAGGTAAAGGAAAAGTAGACAGGGCGGGTCAATGATACTGGTCGAGTCCTTGATATGAGGCTTGGCTTTTAATTTTTTGGAAGGTTCGTTGAGTTGGGGAGCTACTTTTTAAAAAAAGAATTAAAATCCTGTATTTTAGGTCTAATTCGAGGTATAATATGGGATGGAGATCGAATAAATTGGAGATAAGGCAGGAAAAAATGTGACCAAAGAGAAGCAAGATTTTCAAAAGGCCGGAGAGCTTTTAGTTCGCTGGTATCAGAAGGTGAAAAGAGATCTTCCTTGGCGTCATACAAAAGAAGCTTATCCAATTTGGATTTCGGAAACGATGCTTCAACAGACCCGGGTAGAGACGGTCCGGCCTTATTACGAACGTTTCTTGACCGCTTTTCCAACGCCAGAAGCACTGGCGGCTGCGACCGAAGAAGAGGTGCTTAGCTTGTGGCAAGGCTTGGGTTATTATAGCCGGGCTCGCAATTTACAAGCTGGAGTGCGAGAACTGGTCGAAGTCTATGGTGGCAAGCTACCAAGGGAACGGAAGGAAGTCGAGAAGCTCAGAGGAGTGGGACCTTACACAGCTGGAGCTCTTTTATCGTTGGTTTATGGTTTACCTGAACCAGCAGTGGATGGAAATGTCTATCGGGTGATTACTCGATTTTCTACCATCAGTGAGCCCATTGACGTGGCAAGTACTCGAAAGATCGTTTCGGAAGTCGTGAGCCAAATGATACCGGTAGATCAAGCCGGTGACTTTAATCAGGCTTTGATGGAGCTAGGGGCGACTCTTTGTAGTCCTCGCTCACCTCGATGTATGGACTGCCCAATTCACGAAATGTGTTGGGGTTACAAAAAAGGAAATCCAGTGGAGTTTCCGAAAAAGAGTCCACCGAAGCCACCTAAATTGAAATTTTTAGTGGCCGGAGTTTTGATCGATCAAGGGAAAGTTCTTTTACGAAAAAGACCTTCGCGAGGATTATTGGCCAAGATGTGGGAATTTCCTACAGTTGAAAATTTGGAAGACCAAGGGGTTCAAGCTTTGCAGGAATGTTTTGCTGAAGCCGGAGTAGAAGTAGAGATCAAAGGGCTCCTTTGCGGAGTCGATCATATTTTTAGCCATCAGAAGTGGGACTTGCGAGGGTTTGAAGCGAAGCTAACGGAAAGTCCAATTCATCTGCCTGAGGACTGGGCTTGGCATGAGTGGAACCAGCCAGAAAAAATACTTTGGGCTGGACCTCATAGTAAAATAGCTAATTTTTTGCAAAATGGAGAAAAAAGCCTTCGTTTTGGTGATAAGGATAAGGAAAGAATGGTGAGTTTTTAGTATGAGTCAAGAAAGTTTATTTACTGCCGGGCATATTTTACCTAAACGTATTGAGTCAGAAATGCAGGAATCCTACATCAATTATGCAATGAGTGTAATTGTGGCTCGTGCACTTCCTGATGTACGAGATGGATTGAAACCGGTACATCGTCGTATCCTCTACTCGATGGATGAGTCTGGAATGACCCCAGGAAAGGCGTATCGTAAATCAGCTCGTCTGGTCGGGGATGTACTTGGTAAGTATCACCCTCATGGCGATAGCTCTGTTTATGATGCAGCGGTTCGACTGGCTCAAAGCTTTTCGAGTCGTTATCCTTTGGCAGATGGTCACGGCAACTTTGGTTCTGTCGACGGTGACTCAGCTGCTGCGATGCGATATACGGAAATTCGTATGGCTCGAATTGCGGAAGAAATGCTTCGGGATATTGATAAGGATACAGTTAATTTTGGTCCCAACTATGATGAGTCTATGAAAGAACCTTTGGTTTTGCCAGCTCGTATTCCGAATTTACTGGTGAATGGTTCTTCTGGTATTGCGGTAGGTATGGCCACCAATATTCCACCTCATAATTTGGGTGAAGTAATCGATGGCTTGCTGGCAATGATCGAAAATCCTGAGATTACAATTGATGAATTGATGGAATATATCAAAGGGCCAGACTTTCCTACTGGTGCCCAAATTTTGGGTCGTACAGGAATTAAAAATGCTTACCATACAGGAAAAGGCAGTGTAATCATGCGTGCCAAAGCTCATTTCGAAGATATGAGTGGCGGAAAGACCCAGATTATTATTACCGAAATTCCTTTTATGGTGAATAAATCTCGGCTCATTGAAAATATTGCTGGATTAGTGCGGGATAAAGTAATTGATGGAATTACGGATCTGCGGGATGAGTCCGATCGCAGCGGAATGCGGATCGTGATCGAGCTTCGTCGGGATGCTTATCCAGAAATTATTTTAAATCTTCTTTATAAACATACAGCTCTTCAAAATACTTTCGGGGTGAATACTCTTGCTTTGGTAGACGGAAAGCCTCAAGTTCTAAATTTAAAGCAGGTACTTTTTCATTATTTAAATCATCAAAAAGAAGTCATTACTCGCCGAACTCAGTTTGACCTGAATAAGGCATTGGATAAAGCCCATATTTTAGAGGGCTTAAAAATTGCTTTGGATCATCTGGATCAAGTCATTACGACGATCCGTAATGCTCCAAATGGTGAGACCGCAAAAGAACAATTGATGAGCAAGTTCTCTCTTTCTGAGCGTCAGTCTCAAGCGATTTTAGATTTACGTCTCCAAAGATTGACTGGTCTGGAACGTCAGAAAATTGAAGACGATTTGAAAGATACCATGGAGACCATTGCGTATTTGCGTAGTATTTTAGCTGATGAGGGCAAAGTGCTAGCAATCATTACAGAGGATTTGGCAGAAGTGAAAAGACGCTTTGGCGATGCTCGTCGTAGTGAGATCACAGAAAATATGGCTGAATTAGATATTGAAGATTTGATCCCCGATGAGGAAGCAGTAATTACTTTAACTCGCGGTGGGTATATCAAACGAACTCCAATGACGACTTACCGTAGCCAACGGCGTGGTGGAGTTGGAGTGCAAGGGATGAGCACGAAAGCAGAAGATTTGATTGAACATCTCTATATTGCAACGACTCATTCGACTTTGCTCTTCTTTACTAATTTAGGGCGAGTCTATCCTTTGAAAGCCTATGAATTGCCAGAAGCAGGCCGAAATGCGAAAGGTAGTGCAATGCCAAACTTGATTACTTTGGAAAAAACAGAGTATGTAACTGCTCTCATTCCAGTAAAAGAGTTTGCCGATGACGAAACCTTATTTATGGCAACTCGTAAAGGAATTGTAAAACAAACAGCCCTTTCGAGCTTTTCTAAAATTCGCCGAACAGGAATCATTGCAATCAATCTAAATGATGATGACTCCTTGATTGGAGTGAAGCGAGTCGAAAAAGAAGATAAAATCTTTATGGCAACTCGAAATGGTGTGGCAATTCAATTCCCAGCTGATAGCATTCGTGAGCTAGGCCGTACTGCAAAAGGAGTCCGAGGGATTTCCTTACGCAAAGGGGATGAGCTGGTGGCTATGGATGCAGTGAGAACAGAGGAGACAGAAGTTCTCACTGTTTCAGAAAATGGTTTCGGTAAAAGAACTCAAGTTTCTGAGTACCGAGAGCAAGGGCGAGGTGGCAAAGGGGTAATAAACCTTAAAGTCACTGACAAAACTGGTCCGGTCGTTGGAAGTCGAATTGTATACCCGGATCAAGATCTTGTTTTGATCTCCACTGAAGGAAAAGTGATTCGTATGGATATGGATGCAATTTCTGTGGTAGGTCGAAATACCCAAGGGGTACGATTAATGCGTATGAATGATCAAGAAAAGATTGCTGCTTTGGCTGCAGTGGATCAAGCAAAGGATGATTGATTGAAGTAAATGGTCGTTAACCAATCTGGTAAAATCCTTTTAAATAGGGGTTTTCATAAAACATCATTGGTTAATGACTGATAACTTTTCGGGTAATCGATAGTTAACTTAAAAAGACCCTGCTATTTGTTAGTAGGGCTTTTTTTCTAAATAAAAGGGGCGATTCTTTTGATCGAGATTTTTGTGGATGGTTCTCATACAGTCAAACGTATGGGAGAATATGGGTGGGGATTTGCTGCTTACGATAAAGGGGTAGAAATCTTTGCTGACTGTGGACTAGGTACTCACGAAGAAGCTGCTGCAATGCGAAATGTAGCAGGTGAGCTTTCGGCTGCAATGCGAGCTGTTTTGTGGGCTCAAAAAGAAGGACTTAAGGAAATTCGAATTCACCACGATTATCAAGGTGTATCTGCTTGGGCTGATGGGGAGTGGAAAGCGAAGAATTGGATGACTCAATATTATCGTGATTTTATCATCCAAAGACGGCAGGAGATGAAGATTACTTTTTTCAAAGAAGCTGCTCATACTGGAGTTCTCGGAAATGAACGAGCAGATCAGTTAGCCAAAAAACCTTTAGGCTTGTAAAAATATATTTACTAAGAGAAGGATTCTGGTCAAAGGTAGCGAATTTTCTAAATATATTATATGTAGACCAATAGGAAAAGGGGATGGAGAAAATGGTACAAATAGCAGCATCGCACGCCCGAGGGAAAAAAAGTGGAGACAAAGCTTTTGAGTTGAACGGATTGGCTATTGAGGCAGCAGCTAAATATGGAAAAGATAAAGTGCTTAACGCAACAGTTGGATCTATTTTAGACGAAACAGGAAGCATGGTTCTTTTGCCAACCGTTGAAAAAATCTATCGTAATCTTCCAGCAAATGATATTGCAGCTTATGCACCTATTGATGGGTTACCGAAATATTTATCCGGAATTCAAGATGTAACTTTCCGACAATCTCGACCAGAGGCATATACTGCGGCGATCGGAACTGCTGGCGGAACAGGAGCACTCCATCATGCGATTTGGAACTATTCCGAATTGGGAGATACAGTGATTTCTTCTGATTGGTACTGGGGAGCTTATACTACTCTGGTTGGTGATGCGATGCGTAAATTTGGTACGTTTGCATTTTATACAGAAGAGAAAACTTTTAATGTACCTGCTTTTGAAGCCAAGGTGTTGGAAGTTCTTGCCCGTCAAGACAGTCTCCTTTCCATTATTAACTCACCGGCTCATAATCCTACTGGTTATAGCTTAACTAATAGTGAGTGGGATGCAGTACTGGATGTGCTTAAGGGACAAGCCAATAAAGGAAAGCGAATTGCTTTGCTTGTAGATATTGCCTACATTGATTTTGCTGGGGATGCTGAAAAATGTCGTGAATTCATGAAAAAATTCAGCAATTTGCCAGCCAATATGATCGTCATGCTTAGTGTGTCCATGTCTAAGTCTTTTACACTGTATGGACAAAGAACTGGTGCTATTATTGGTATCTCAAGCGACAAAGAAGCAATTGATGAATTTAAAGTAGCAATGGATGTAACAAGCCGTGGAACTTGGTCTAATATTAATCGCTCTGCAATGCAAATTCTCGCAACGATTAACGAAGATAAAGCTTTGTTTGATGCAGTTGAAAAAGAAAGAGCCGAATTTAAAGAGCTGATTGAGAAGCGATCTGCTATTTTTGTGAATGAAGCAGCGCAAGTAGGGCTTGAGATTCTTCCTTATTGTGGTGGTTTCTTCATTAGTATTCCTACCACTAACTCAGCAGCAGCTGTGGATAAGTTGATGGAAAAACAAATTTATACTCTGCCACTTGAAAAAGGTTTGCGAGTGGCTACTTGTGCGACTCCATTAGCTCAACTGCCCGGGCTTGCAAAAATAATTAAAGAAGTATTAGAATAAAATAAAAAAGAGAAGCCGCGACCTTTGGGTTGCGGCTTTTCTGGAGGAAAAAATAATGAAGAGAGCTTTTCGCTACCAAGATGAAAAAAGCGACAAATTTTGGTGGGTTGATTATTCTGGTTTCGACTTCATGGTGAACTATGGTAAGTATGGTACAATCGGTAAGTTCCAAATGAAAGAATGGGATTCAGAAGAGGAGTGCAGGATCAATGCGGAAAAAGTAATTACTGAGAAAATCAAAAAAGGGTACATTGAACAAAAGGATTTTGATTTTATTGATCGCTATTACTTTGATGATGAAGAAATCGGACTCCATCCGAAAACAACTCACCCCCACTTTGTTTCGCATTTTAGAGAAGAATTTTACTATGATTGCGGTGACGAAGAAGCTCCTTTTGGCAGCGATGAAGGAAGCGACACCTTAGGTTTTTTACAAGAGTTTATTCGGAGTGTGAAAAAGGAGCTTTTCTTTCCTGATATTCCTAAACAAATTATTGAGAATGACTGGGGACTGAGCTACCTTCCTGTGGTTGATAAAGAATTGACTAACCTGAAAGAAGAACTAGAGAAAGAGGAAATGAATATTCATCAAACTGATTTGGTGATTTATGGAGTCGCTCTAGGGCAAATTAAAATCACTGGATTTATCGACTCTTCTTTAAAAGAACAAGCGATTTGTTCGTTAAAACGGTTGAACGAAACCGGAAAAATTCTCGGTTGGGGCGACGGTACTGGCTCGGAGATTATTGGACAGGTGATTAAGGACTTGGAATCATTTCCTTATGTAAAATAAAATTTTCTAGCATGTAGGGTCTGGGCTCGCAAACTGGCACTATCGATTAAAATTCTGACGCTACTGTTTCAGCTAAGTGGTTACAATTCTGATTGTGAGTGGTGTTTACTCCCTTTGGCGTTGAATTCTCTGAGTCTAATTGAATCCATTTATTTATCATGTGTGTATTCACAAAAATCTCTGGTATTGCAGGAGAGATCGAGTCAGTTTTGAGAATAGTAAAAAGTCTTGTGAAGTGCAGAAGTACAAGTAATAGCCTGGCTCTTTTGGTTTTTTTGAGTTGTAAAGGGTCAGATCGATTCTATTTTTTTGAGATGAATTTTTTTAGCAGACTTTTGGCATCGATTAATGATTGATACCCTCCAATGGTT
>JAGOHU010000023.1 GCA_017995975.1 Negativicutes bacterium | reverse complement strand
GGTAAAGCGGGCGCTAAAGGCAAAAAATAACAGTTGGGAAAGGAGTGAATTTTTTTGTTCGCACAAGTTAAGCGTAACGAAAACCGTAAAGAACGACATCGTCGTATGCGGCGCTATCTTACAGGCACGGCAGCAAGACCTCGTCTTAATGTATTCCGTAGCTTAAACAATATTTATGCCCAACTTATTGATGACCAAACTGGTTGTACTTTGGTTGCGGCTTCTACAAAAGACAAAGAAGCTCAAGTAGAGTATGGCGGTAACGCTGAAGCGGCTCGAGTAGTTGGCAAATTGATTGCTGAACGTGCTAAAGCCCAAGGAATTACAAAAGTTGTGTTTGACCGAGGCGGCTACCTCTACCATGGTCGTGTAGCTGCATTAGCGGAAGCTGCTCGTGAAGCCGGCTTGGAATTCTAAGATAGGGAGGGAAAATTGTGGCACGTATTGATAATCGCGGCTTAGATTTAAAAGAGCGCGTTGTATTTATTAACCGAGTTGCCAAAGTAGTGAAAGGCGGACGCCGTTTTTCATTTAGTGCTTTGGTTGTTGTTGGTGATGAAAATGGCCATGTAGGCAGTGGCCTTGGAAAAGCGATGGAAGTGCCTGAAGCAATTCGAAAAGGCATGGAAGATGCTAAAAAGAATCTGATTAAGGTTCCTTTGAATGGCACTACAATTCCTCATCAAACCACAGGAATTTTCGGAGCAGGCAAAGTATTAATTAAACCTGCTAGCCCTGGTACTGGAGTAATTGCTGGGGGCCCTGTACGTGCAGTACTTGAGCTCGCTGGAATTCGCGATGTACTTACGAAATCCTTAGGTTCTTCAAACTCAAAAAATATGGTAGAAGCAACTTTGGTTGCTCTAAAAGAATTAAAACGACCTGAAGATGTTGCTGCTCTTAGGGGCAAAAGCGTTCAGGAATTGTTGGGATAAGGAGGATTTTGAACGTGGCAAAACAAATCAAAATCATCCTCACTCGAAGCCTGATCGGTCGTCCTCAGGATCAAAGAGATACTGTAAGAGCCTTAGGACTTCATAAAACAAACAGCTTCGTAGTGAAGGAAGAAAATCCAGCTATCAAAGGCATGGTACATAAAGTACGTCACCTCGTCACAGTTGAAGACGTGGCAGAGTAAAGGAGGTGCGCAGATGAAATTACATGAACTTTTTCCAGCAGAAGGATCAAACACAAAACGATTTCGTGTAGGACGTGGTCTTGGAAGTGGACGCGGTAAAACTAGTGGACGTGGACATAAAGGACAAAATTCCCGTAGTGGTGGTGGAACTCGACCTGGATTTGAAGGTGGACAACGCCCATTGTACTTACGTCTCCCCAAACGTGGCTTTACCAATATTTTTGCTAATAAATATGTTATTGTAAATGTGGAAGACTTGAATCGTTTTGAAGACGGCGCAGAAGTAAATCCTGTTACTCTGATCGAAATTGGTCTCATTAAAAATGTTCGTGATGGTATTCGGATTCTTGGATCGGGAGAATTGAATCGTAAATTGACGGTACAAGCTCATGGTTTTACACAGTCAGCCGCTGAAAAGATTCAAGCAGCAGGCGGAACAGTTGAGGTGATCTAATATGTTCTCCTCAATGGGTAATATTTTTCGAGTAGAAGAACTCAAAAACAAATTGATCTTTACTTTTATGATGTTAGTTGTATTTCGTTTTGGAATTCATATTCCCGTACCGGGAGTAGATATTTCTAAAATTGAAGCCTTATTTCAAACTGGAAGTCTTTTTGGGATGCTGGATTTATTTTCTGGCGGAGCATTAAGTAAGTTCTCCCTATTTGCAATGAGTATTACTCCATATATTAATGCATCAATTATTATGCAACTTCTTACAATTGCTGTTCCTACATTTGAACAGTGGAATAAAGAAGGCGCTGAGGGTCGAAAGAAGATTAATCAAATTACTCGTTACGGTACAGTAATAATTGCTTTTGTCCAAGGATTTGCAATGGCTTACGGTCTCCAAACTCAAGGAGCGTTAATGCGTTCGGGTCTGGGAAGCGTACTCATGATTGCCTTGACTTTGACAGCAGGCACTGTATTTCTAATGTGGATTGGGGAGCAAATGACTGAAAAGGGAATTGGGAACGGAATTTCCTTAATTATCTTTTGTGGGATCATTGCTCGTCTTCCAGATGGCATCGGAACCTTGTATCAATACGGGACAACTGGAAGCACTCCTTGGCTAAATATTATTGCATTTATCATTTTGGCAATTGCCATCCTGATTTTAGTAATTGAAATTCAGCAAGGAATGAGAAAAGTTCCCGTACAGTATGCCAAGCGTCAAGTCGGACGCAAAACTTACGGAGGCCAAAGCTCTTATTTACCTTTAAAAGTAAATCAGGCTGGAGTTATTCCTGTAATTTTTGCCTCATCGATTTTGATGGTCCCGCAAGCAATTGGAGAATTTGTACAAATTCCTGGATTAAAGGAATTTACTCAAAACTACTTAGCTTGGGGAACTTGGCCCAATACAATCATGTACATACTCCTCATTGTTTTCTTTACCTATTTCTACACAGCGGTAACGTTTAATGTGCAAGAAATGGCAGATAATTTGAAGAAGTATGGTGGATTTGTTCCCGGAATTCGCCCTGGCAAACCAACAGCAGAGTATTTAGATCGAGTGATGTCGAGAATTACTTTGCTTGGTGCTGGCTTCCTTGCTTTTATTGCGGTAACTCCGACAGTAATTGCTTGGATGACAGGAGTTCAAGGTATATATTTTGGTGGAACAGCTCTATTGATTGTAGTTGGGGTAGCACTGGATACAATGAAGCAAATTGAAGCATTGGTATTGATGAAACATTACCAAGGCTTCATGAAGTAGGAGGTAACTCTTATGTATATTTTGCTGATGGGACCACCTGGAGCTGGTAAAGGGACTCAGTCCCCTAACTTAGTTGAAAAATACGGAGTACCAGCCATTTCTACAGGCGATATGTTTCGAGCGGCAGTACGAGATAATACTCCGCTTGGAACAAAAGCGAAAGAATATATGGATGCAGGTCAATTAGTTCCAGATGATGTGACGATTGGGATTGTAAAAGACCGATTGGCACAAGAGGATACAAAAAAAGGATTTATCCTTGATGGATTCCCTCGTACCCTCGATCAAGCCATTGCTTTAGATGTTGTGTTACAAGAATTGGGAATTAACTCAGTCCATGTAATTGATATCACAATGGAACCGGAACTATTAGTATCTCGTATTACTGGACGTAGAATCTGCAAAAATTGTGGTGCAACTTATCATGTAGCCAATCTACCATCAAAAGTAGAAGAAGTATGTGATAAATGCGGAGGAGAATTATACCAAAGAGCGGATGACCAAGAAGGAACAGTACGGAAACGTTTAGAGGTATACTCAACTCAAACCAAACCTCTGATTGATTATTATAAAAATCGTGGACTTTATAAGCAAATTGATGGAAATCAAGATGTGAAAAAAGTTTTTCAAGATATTACAAATGCTTTTGAGGACAATCAAGAATGATTACCTTAAAGTCACCTCAAGAAATTGAAAAGATGAGAAAAGCAGGTAAAGTGGTTGGGAATACCTTGGAAGCTTTGCGAAAAGCTGCTAAGGCGGGAATGACCACTCTTGAATTAGATGAACTCGCTCGAGATTTGATTAGTCAAGAAGGCGCAATTGCTAGCTTTAAAGGATATCATGGATATCCGGCTCATGCTTGTATATCGGTAAATGATCAAGTGATTCATGGAATTCCTAGTAATCGAGTGCTACTTGAGGGAGATATCGTAAGTATCGATCTTGGTGCAATCGTAGAAGGCTACCATGGAGATTCGGCCATTACTTTTCCGATCGGCGAAATTTCAGAAGCAGCTAAAAATCTTTTGGCTGTGACTGAAGAAAGCCTCAAAGCAGGTATTGAAGCGGCGATTGTAGGAAACCATTTGGGAGATATTTCTCACGCGATTGAAAGCGTGGTTAATCGATATCGATTTGGAATAGTCCGTGAATTTGTGGGACATGGCATTGGTAATTCAATGCACGAGGAACCTCAAATTCCTAATTACGGGCCTCCTCGCCAAGGTCCTCTCCTGAAAGCAGGTATGACATTGGCTATTGAGCCGATGATTAATTTGGGTAGTCCAGAGGTAAAAGTCTTGGATGATCAGTGGACAGTTGTGACCCGGGACGGAAAGATTTCCGCCCACTTCGAACACACAGTACTTGTGACTGAGATGGGACCGGAGATTTTAACAAAAGTCCAAGGTAAATAATGTTCACTCTAAAAGGAGGTAAGGATTGTGGCTAAGCAAGATGCAATTGAAGTAGAAGGCACTGTAGTCGAAGCATTACCAAATGCGATGTTTCAAGTTAAACTGGAAAATGGGCATATAGTGCTTGCACATGTATCTGGAAAAATTCGGATGAATTTTATCCGTATTCTTCCAGGAGATAAGGTAACTCTGGAGCTTACTCCATATGACTTGACTCGTGGTAGAATTACTTATCGATTTAAGTAAAATAGGTAGTTGCTAAAAGGAGGATTCATAATGAAGGTACAACCTTCGGTAAAACCGATTTGCGAAAAATGCAAAGTAATTAAAAGACATGGACGGGTTATGGTGATTTGTGAAAACCCGAAACATAAACAAAAGCAGGGCTAAGAAAGGGAGGTGCATTGAATGGCTCGTATTGCCGGTGTAGACTTGCCTCGTGAGAAACGAGTAGAAATCTCACTCACATACATTTTCGGAATTGGACTCACACTATCGAAAGAAATTCTTGTGAAAACTGGAATTAACCCAGATACTCGTGTGAAAGATTTGACTGAAGAAGAAGTATCAAAACTTCGTGAAACTTTAGACAAAGAATACAAAGTAGAGGGAGATCTTCGTCGAGAGGAAGCTTTAAATATTAAGCGTCTGATCGAGATCGGATCTTACCGAGGAAAACGCCATCGCATGGGGCTGCCTGTACGAGGACAGAATACCAAGAATAATGCTCGTACCCGCAAAGGTCCAAAACGCGCTGTTGGCGGCAAGAAGAAAAAATAATTAGCCGAGGAGGGATAAAGAGTGGCAGCTAAAAAAACGGTTCGTACGAAACGTAAAGAGCGGAAAAATATTGAGCAAGGTAGAGCTTATATTCACTCCACTTTTAACAATACAATTGTAACTTTAACCGATGCCCGCGGAAATGCACTTTCCTGGGCTAGTGCTGGGGGCATGGGATTCCGTGGATCTCGTAAAAGTACTCCTTTTGCAGCTCAAATTGCGGCTGAAACCGCAACGAAAGCAGCAATGGAGCATGGTCTCCGCACTGTTGAAGTTTATGTAAAAGGACCAGGAAGTGGTCGAGAAGCGGCAATTCGTTCTCTTCAGGCTACTGGGCTCGAAATTCAGATGATTAAGGATACGACTCCGATTCCACACAACGGATGCCGTCCTCCGAAACGTCGTCGTGTATAAGAAGTCGTAGGGAGGTGTAAATATAAATGGCAAGATATACTGAAGCAGTTTGTCGTCAGTGCCGTCGTGAAGGTACAAAACTTTTTATTAAAGGTGATAAATGTTACACGGATAAATGCCCGTTTACAAAACGTGGATTTGTACCTGGTCAACATGGTCATGCTCGTCCTAAAAAAGCATCAGAATATGGACTCCAATTGCGTGAAAAACAAAAAGTACGCCGTACTTATGGAGTACTTGAAAAACAATTCCGTTTATACTTTGCGAAAGCCGATGCTCAAAAAGGCGTTACTGGTACAAACTTACTTGTTATACTAGAACGTCGTTTTGATAACATTGTTTATCGTTTAGGTCTAGCTGAAAGCCGTAATCAAGCTCGTCAATTGGTGACACATGGCCATTTCACTATTAATGGTAAAAAGGTAAACATTCCTTCTTATCAAGTGAAAGCTGGAGATGTTGTTGCAGTTCGTGAAAATTCACGTAGCTCAGAAATTTTTAAAGAGATTTCTGAAACTCGTACACAACGCACTTTACCCTTGTGGGTTGAAACTAATCCAACTGAACTCAATGGCACAGTTACTCGTTATCCTTCTCGTGAAGAGATCGATACTATTGTAAATGAGCAGTTGATTGTTGAGTTGTACTCCCGCTAAGGTCTAAAGATCGAAGGATCGATATAACATCGCCGGTCTGAGGAAGGGAGGCTCAATTGATGATTGAAATGGAAAAACGACGAATTGAAATCGTCGAAAGCACCCAGGATGGCTATAAACTTTTTGGTAAGTTTGTTTGTGAACCTTTAGAGCGTGGATATGGAATTACCCTTGGGAATAGTTTAAGAAGAATGTTATTGTCTTCCTTAACTGGTGCAGCAGTCACTTCGATTAAAATCGAAGGGGTGTTGCACGAATTCTCGACAATTCCTGGTGTTCGTGAAGATGTAACAGATATTATTTTAAATCTAAAAGATTTACGCTTGAAAATGGAAGGTGATGAGCCTGTAGTTCTGCGTCTTGAAGTTGAAGGCGAAGGCGAGCTATTAGCTGGTCAAATCCAGACTCCAGCGGATGTGGAAGTTTTAAATAAAGAACTACCAATTGCTATCCTTGATAAAGGTGCGCGTTTGGTAATGGAACTGACAGTTGAAAAAGGTAAAGGATATGTTCCAGCAGTAAAAAATAAAAAATCGGATCACACAATTGGAGTCATTCCAATTGATGCAATTTTTTCTCCAGTACTTCGAGTTAACTATGCAGTTACAGATACCCGCGTAGGTAATGTAACCAATTATGATAAATTAACTTTAGATGTCTGGACTGATGGTAGTATTCGCCCTGAGGAAGCTGTAAGTGATGCTTCAGAGGTATTAATCTCTCATTTGCGTCAATTTAGAGAAGTTGCTGGCCTTGCCTATTATGCAAGTGATGAGGAAGAAGTTCCTCAAATAGTAAGTGAAAACTCGCCGCAAAATCAATGTGAACAGATGACCATCGAAGATTTAGACCTATCTGTTCGTTCCTATAATTGCTTAAAGCGAGCTAATATTAACACTGTAGCAGAGCTAGTTGCTAAATCTGAGGATGAAATGATGAAAGTCCGTAACTTAGGACGAAAATCATTGGATGAAGTCAAGAAGAAATTAGCAGATTTGAGTCTTGGGCTTCGTGAAGTTGAAGACTAAAAATTGGAATGACAGGAGGGAAGACTAGATGGCTTATCGTAAATTGGGCCGTAATTCTAGCGCACGTAAAGCATTGTTTCGTAGCATAATTGTGGCATTATTTACTCAAGAGCGTATTGAAACAACTGAAGCGAAAGCGAAAGAAATTAGCGGTTTAGCTGAAAAGCTTATTACTTTGGCTAAGCGTGGTGATCTTCATGCTCGACGACAAGTAATTTCGGCGATTGTTGATGAAGACATTACAAAAAAATTATTCGATGTAATTGCTCCTAAGTACACTGAGCGTCCAGGCGGATATACCCGAATTCTTAAATTGGGACCCCGACGTGGAGATGCTGCACCAATGGCAATTCTTGAACTCGTTTAATTAGAAAAATTCGATGAAAATATTTTGATCAAGCTAGGTAAACTACTCAGCATTTTGTTAAATTCTGAGTAGCGCCGGCTTTAGAGACGGCTCATAGTCGTCTCTTTTTTTCTATGTAAAAATTGTTAGGAGCAATAAATCAAATGATCGAAATTGAGAATCTTTACTTTTCATATAACTCGGATGAAAATAGTGAAAATGTTTGGGCCTTGCAAGGAATTAATTTAATAATTCCAGCAGGGCAATTTGTCGTTGTGCTTGGAAGTAACGGTTCAGGAAAATCAACCTTAGCAAAACACCTGAATGGTATGCTTGCTCCTACCCAAGGGACTTGTCTCGTTGACAATATAGATACCAGAAATCAAGAACAAATTTTTGAAATCCGCAAAAAGGTTGGAATGGTTTTTCAAAACCCGGATAATCAAATTGTAGCATCGATTGTTGAAGAAGATGTTGCGTTTGGTCCAGAAAATTTGGGTCTTCCTTCGGAAGAAATTCGGAGTCGTGTTGATTGGGCATTAGAGCAAGTAAATATGAGTTCTTATAAAAAGCAAGGGCCTTATTTTTTATCAGGAGGCCAAAAACAGCGAGTAGCCATTGCAGGAGTATTAGCTATGAAGCCCCAATACATTGTATTGGACGAATCAACAGCAATGCTTGATCCAGAGGGGCGCGAAGAAGTAATTGGAGTAATCAATCAGCTTCGGCGAGAATCAAATATTACAATTCTGTTGATTACCCACCATATGGAAGAAGCTTTAGAAGCAGACCGGGTGATCGTTATGGATCAAGGAAAAATTTTGTTGGACGGTCTACCAGATGAGATATTTTTTCAAGACACTTGTCTAAAGCAAGCCGGCTTAGAGATACCGATTTCAGTTCAATTAATCAGGGCTCTAGAAAAAAGGAAAATCCAAGTTGCTACAAAAATTAAAATAGATGAGTTGGTGAACGAACTATGTCAATTAAAATCCAAAATTTAAGTCATATTTATAAGCCTGGGACTGGATATGAGCAAAAAGCATTAGAGAAAATCTCTTTTGAATTTTCTCGAGGCGAATTTATTGGGTTGGCTGGACATACTGGTTCAGGAAAATCAACTTTGATTCAGCATATCTTAGGATTGCTCAAACCTTCAGAAGGACAAATATTGGTTGATGAGGTAGATATTCATAAAAATACTCAATCAATGCTTTTGGCCCGTAAAAAAATAGGCATGGTTTTTCAATATCCGGAATACCAATTGTTTGAAGAAACTGTTGAGTTGGATATCGCTTTTGGCCCTAAAAATCAAGGGTTGGATGAAGAAACTATTACTAAAAGAGTAAAAAAAGCAATGAAGTTCGTTGGGCTTGACTACGACCTTTATCGTGCTAAATCTCCTTTTCATTTGAGTGGTGGGCAGATGAGGCGCGTAGCCATTGCGGGGATATTGGCATTGGAACCTGAATTTTTGATTTTAGACGAACCGACAGCAGGTCTTGATCCAAGAGGGCGACGAGAAATCTTAGCTGAAATTGAAAAACTTTATTTAGAAACCGGAATTGGGGTACTTTTTATTTCTCACAATATGGATGATTTGGTTCAGTATTCAAATCGAGTGATTGTGTTGAATAAAGGGAAAGTTTTTCTTGATGGTACACCAGAAGAGATTTTCATCGACAAAGCAGATTTACTACCTCAAGCTGGCCTTCGAGTGCCGCCTCTGAACGAACTTGTCAAAAAACTTAAAGAAAAAGAGTTTTTCCGTTTACCATCGAAACGATATGACATTGAAAATCTAGCTGATGAGATTGCAAAGTCTATAAGGAGTTGAGAAAATGATTCAAGATATTACATTAGGACAGTATTTTCCAGGCAGCTCTTTTTTGCATCAGTTGGATTCGCGAACTAAACTATTTAGTGTGCTAATCTTTATTACGACTATTTTTATGGCTAATAGTCCAGTTTCTTATGGAATTGTCACTAGCTGGTGCTTGTTATTGATTATCCTCTCTCGGCTTCCGATTCGATTGTTTTGGAATTCGATTCGTCCTCTTTGGATCATTGTGGTCTTTACTTTAGTGGTTCATCTATTTACTGCACCAGGAAAAATAATCTTTCAAATAGGCCCGCTTTCAGCAACTTTTGAAGGATTGAGATTTGGCGCCTTTTTATCTTCTCGTCTCATACTATTGATCCTTTTTTCGTCGTTATTAACATTTACAACTTCGCCTTTATCCTTGACTGATGGGATTGAAAAAATCTTATCTCCTTTTCAGCCGATCGGTGTTCCAGCTCATGAGCTAGCTATGATGATGACAATTGCGCTACGATTTATTCCTACTTTACTGGAAGAAGCAGATCGTATTATGAAGGCTCAGACCGTTCGAGGTGCCGATTTTGCGAGTGGAAATATTTTAAAACGAACCCGGAATATGATTCCTCTTTTGATCCCGCTTTTTATCAGCGCTTTTCGTCGAGCCGATGAATTAGCAATTGCAATGGAAGCCCGATGTTATCGTGGTGGCGTGAATCGGACTCGGATGAATATTATGACTTTCCAATGGATTGATTGGGTAGCTAGTGGAATTTTAATAGGTTATTTGCTAATTATTATTTACTGTTGGTGGTATAAGATATGATCAAAAAAAGATTTTTTTTACTTACTGTTTCTTATGATGGAACAAATTACTGCGGGTTTCAGCTTCAAGAAAATGGGATTACGGTTCAAGAAATACTAGAAAAATATTTAAGTAAAACATTTAAAGAAAAAATCCGTCTTAGAGGTGCATCGAGAACAGATGCGAGAGTTCATGCACTAGGTCAGCGAGTTCATTTTTCGACAACTGACTTTGGGGTTCCGCAGGATAAATTAAAAATGATTTTAAATCATATTTTACCATCTGATATTTCTATTTGCGCTGTAGAAGAGGTGTCGGAACAATTTCATTCTATTTATGATGCAACTTCTAAAACCTATCAATATCAAATTTTAAATCAACCAGACCCAAATCCTTTTTTAGCTCCTTATTTTTGGTATATTTCAAGAAAACTTGATCTGTCTGCAATGAAAGCAGGGGCAGAATATTTTCTTGGGGAACATGATTTTTCTTCTTTTAGAAGTGCTGGGTATCAAACGAAGACCAGCGTGAGAAAAATTTATGAATGTGGATGGGAAAAAAATGAAAATCAATTAATCTTTACGATCAATGGCAATGGTTTTCTTTATCATATGGTAAGAAATATAGTAGGAACTTTGGTAGAAATAGGCTGTGGAAAATATCCTCCTGAGAAAGTATTAGAAATGATTTCTGCCTGCGACCGCAGTGCAGCTGGCCCTACGGCACCTCCACAGGGATTATTTTTGAAAGAAGTTTTTTATTAGGAAAAGTTTCACATTGCAAAACAATGAGATTTCGTTGTAATATAGTGAGGTATTGTAAATTTTTTTTAAAGGAGAATGAAAAATGGAATTACTTTATATTGCTCCGGTGGCTGGAGCGGTAGCACTGCTTTTTGCGCTTTACTTATGGACCAGTATGCTAAGTTATAGCCCAGGGAATGAAAAAATGCAGGAAATTTCTAATGCGATTTTCGAAGGGGCAATGGCATTCTTGAATCGTCAGTATAAAACATTAATCCCTTTCGTTATTGTTATTTTTGTTATTTTATTTTATGTTGATGGATGGAAATTGGCAGTTTCTTTCCTTGTAGGTGCAATTTGTTCTGCAATTGCAGGCTATGTAGGAATGAGCTCTACAACTAAAGCCAATGCTCGAACCACCGAAGCAGCTCGTACTGGCTTAAATGAAGCACTTGGTGTTTCTTTTAAGGCTGGAGCAGTTATGGGGATGGCAGTAGCGGGACTTGCTTTATTAGGAGTGTCGGTATTGTATATTGTCTTTAAAGACCCCGTTGTGATCAATAGTTTTGCTTTTGGAGCCAGTGCAATTGCTTTTTTTGCTCGCGTGGGTGGAGGAATTTTTACCAAAGCTGCCGATGTGGGAGCTGACTTGGTTGGTAAAGTGGAAGCCGGAATCCCAGAAGACGATCCACGCAACCCTGCAGTTATTGCAGATAATGTGGGTGATAATGTAGGGGATACTGCTGGAATGGGCGCTGACCTTTTCGAATCTTATGGAGCGACTACCATTGCAGCTATGATTATTGGAAATGCACTATATGGAATCGAAGGTGTGTTATTTCCTTTATTAGTAGGTGCAGCTGGAATTGCAGCGTCAATTATTAGTACCTTTTTTGTGCGAACCACAGAAGATGGGGACCCTCAACAAGCATTGAATATTGGAATTTGGTCAACCAATGTAATTACTGGTGTGATGGCTTATTTTTTAGCAAATCATTTATTTGGTGCAAAAGGATTTGGTATTTTTGTAGCCATTATTTCAGGATTATTGGTAAATGTGTTGATTGGAATTATCACAGAATACTATACTTCTCATGCGAAAAAACCAACCCAAATCATTGCGGCAGCTTCTGAAACTGGAGCAGCCACAAATCTAATTGCAGGTCTTGCAACAGGATTACAAAGCACCTTATTACCTATTTTGGTGATTGTGTCAGCCACTTGGATTTCTTTCCAACAAGCCGGCACTTATGGGATTGCGATGGCTGCAATGGGGATGCTTTGTACTTCTGCAATGGTAGTTGCGGTTGATTCATTTGGCCCAGTTGCAGATAACGCAGGCGGGATTGCTGAGATGGCTGATTTAGGGCCAGAAGTTCGTTTAATTACAGATAAATTGGATGCAGTTGGAAATACAACTGCGGCGATTGCAAAAGGATTTGCAATCGGTTCGGCAGCTCTTACAGCTCTGGCACTTTTTGCCGCTTTTGCAGAAGAAGTATCCAAAAATCCTAAACTGATTCAAGCTCTAGCAAATGGGCACTTGGTAGCTAATATTATGGAACCCAATGTAATGATTGGAATATTCTTAGGTGCAGTCGTTCCATTCATTGTCTGTGGACTAACAATGGAAGCAGTTGGAAAAGCTGCTTTTAGCATGATTGAAGAAGTTCGTCGCCAATTTCGTGAAATTCCTGGAATTATGGAAGGAACCGGAAAGCCAGATTATGCAAGTTGTGTAGATATTAGTACTCGGGCAGCAATTCGTGAAATGATTCAACCTGGTCTGTGGGCAGTTTTGGCTCCAGTAACAGTTGGATTTGTTTTAGGAACCCAAGCCTTAGCAGGATTTTTGGCTGGAATTACTGCTACAGGCGTTCTAATGGCTATTTTCATGGCTAACGCCGGTGGTGCATGGGATAATGCCAAAAAATACATTGAGACAGGAAAACATGGCGGTAAGGGCACTCCAGCTCATGCGGCAGCAGTGATCGGGGATACAGTAGGAGATCCTTTCAAAGATACTTCTGGTCCTGCTATGAATCCATTAATTAAAGTCGCTGGAACAGTTTCATTACTTATTGCTCCTTATTTGTTCTTTTAAGGGCTAGTTTTGATTGACATTGCACGAATAATTTTATATAATATCATCGTGACATTTTGCTTGGTTTTCCATTAGCCCCGGAAGCGCCAGGAAGGAAAAGTCATTGAATTTTATAGTTTGCTGGAGCAAGGAGGGAAAATAGATGAAAACTTTTATGGCAAATGCGAGCAATATCGAACGGAAATGGTTTGTTGTTGACGCAGATGGAAAAACGTTAGGACGTTTGGCAGCTGAGGTTGCTAAAGTTTTACGAGGAAAACATAAACCAACTTTTACTCCTCATGTGGATACAGGGGATCACGTAATCGTAATCAATGCGGATAAAGTGGTACTCTCAGGTAATAAATTAAAACAAAAGACTTATTTCCGACATTCAGGGTATATTGGTGGAACCACTTTCACAACTGCTGAGCGTATGCTTAGTGATAAACCTGAAAGAATGGTCGAATTAGCGGTTAAAGGAATGATTCCTCATAATCGTCTAGGTCGTCAAATCTATCGCAAATTAAACGTATATCGTGGTGCAGAGCATCCACATGCAGCTCAAAAACCAGAAGTTCTTGAGTTAAATATTCGATAAGGGAGGAGAAACGATTATGGCAAGCGTAATGTATTACGGTACAGGTCGAAGAAAAACATCGGTTGCGCGGGTTCGCCTCATCCCTGGGACTGGTAGGGTTGTAGTGAATGGACGTGATTACGAAGAATACTTCGCACTTCAGTCTTTGCAGTTAATTATTAAACAACCGTTAGTTTTAACGGATTTGTTTGGTAAATATGATGTTCTTGTAAATGTTGCTGGCGGCGGAATTTCCGGTCAAGCTGGAGCTGTTCGTCATGGTATTTCAAGAGCGTTACTCAATGTTGAAGGAGAGAATCGCGCAGTTTTGAAAAAAGCTGGCCTTCTTACCCGAGACTCAAGAGAAAAAGAGCGAAGAAAATACGGTCTCAAAAAAGCTCGTAAAGCATCACAGTTCTCAAAACGTTAATATTGGAAACGCTGAATACAAAGTATTCAGCGTTTTTTCTATATAAAATTCAACTAGATAGGATCAATTATCAAAATCAAAGATAAAGAGGAATTGAATATCTACTTGCTAAAGATAAGAAGTTTCCGTGAAACCATTTTTTGCCAATCTTTACTTACTTTGAATTGAAAAAAAGTCGAGTTCACGCAAAGATTTCATAGTATCGTCAATAAAGGTTTGCAACTTTGCTCTTAGGAAGACAGTATATTCATTTCGTTGGGTGCATTGGGTTTAAAAGGGAAATAAAAAAATACCAAACAGGTTTTCACCTAATTGGTATTTTTGATTATAAGGGAACAATATAGACCTTTTCATTGAGGGCCTCTTCGTATTGGGGAGGGGTGATGATTCCAAGCTTTTGCATGACGGCGAGGACTGTTCGTTGTCGTTCTTTGGCAAGTCCAAGGTTGG
>JAGOHU010000150.1 GCA_017995975.1 Negativicutes bacterium | reverse complement strand
GTGGCTAGATTTGGTGGCTCAAGAAGATCCACTTGCAGTGAATATAGCTCGGGAGATGGGGAAGGATATCGGGAAGATCGTAGCTCAGGTGGTGAATGTGCTCAATCCGACTCGGGTCTTCTTGGGCGGACCTTTGCGGGGAACTTTGGAGTATTATTTAGATGATCTTTGTCGGGTCGTGAAAGAAGAGGCTTTTCCAGATATTGGAAAAGAAACGAAGGTCACTTTTTCGATTTTGGCAAAGTATGCAGGCTCGTTGGGTGCTTGTTCCTTGATCCTTCAAGAAGCTTTGCAGGAGCCCCAATCGGAAATTTTTGCTCTCTTGGAAGGAGACGATCATCATGAAATTTAGTATGGATCAAATTCGCTCGATTTTTTCTGAACGGGAAAAGAAACAAGATCGTTTGAATTGCACGATGGGTTTTGTGGAAGCAGCAGTCTTTATTCCCTTGATCGAAACTTCGGAGGGGCTGAGCTTGGTTTTTGAGGTACGATCTTCGAAACTTTCTTGGCAACCTGGGGAAATTTCTTTTCCCGGTGGGAAAGTGGAAGCAAGTGATTTGGATACTAGCTATACTGCATTGAGGGAAACTAGTGAAGAACTTGGCCTACCAGTGGGCGAATTGAGTTATTTTGGCAATTTGAATCCCTTTATTAGTCCTTTGGGCTTGGTTATTTATCCAGTGGTTGGAAAAATCGAATCAATGGCAAAGATTGTTCCTCAAGAGGCGGAGGTGGCGGAAGTTTTTTCGGTTCCTTTGGACTGGTTTCTGTCTCAAGAACCAGAGAAAGCGATGATGGAGATGGGGACCCGGCCAGTAGATAATATCCCTTTTCCTTTGTTGCCTGAGAACTATAGCCGAGACTGGCGGCGACGAAGTATCTACCCAGTCTATTTTTATTCCTATCAAGACCATGTGATTTGGGGGTTGACTGCTCAAGTGGTGCGTCAGTTTTTAGAAATAATATCGCAAAAGAAGTAGCTTTTATTTGTCATAATCTATGGTTTGGGGTAAAATGAGTAGGTACATTGGAGGGATAAAAGATGTGTAAATTTTGTGGCTGTTTCCGTTTTGGAAAACCGGATAAGATAACGATTTCTGTGGATGGTATGATGTGCGATCATTGTAAAAATTCCGTAGAGGGGGCTTTGCTTGGGCTGGCTGGAGTACTTAGTGCTCAAGTTGATTTGGAAGCAAAGAAGGTAACCGTCGAATATGACCATCACAAAGTGACGAAAGATCAGCTGAACGAGACCATTGAAGAAATTGGGTATGATGTGGTTTTTTAATTAGATAAATGCCCCGCAAGGGGCTTTTCTATTTTTTAAAAGAGAAAAGGAGGCGCTTTTTTGTGCGGAATAAGCAAAATATTGAGAACCGAATAAAGCAGCGCAGAGCAAAAGATAAGAAATGGGTTCAGGCAATTGCTGGAGCATTTGCAGGGGTTGTTTTTCTTGTGATTCTTTATTTTGCTTATTCGATCTTTTCAAATGATCTTTTGAGTGGACGGATTCCTGGAAATCGAGACGAAGCAAGTAGCCTTTCCAATCAATTGAATATTCTTGTCTTGGGAGTAGATAAAAGAGAAGATGATGTAGGGCGAAGCGATACTATTTTTCTCTTGAGTATTGATCCGAAGAGACAACAAATTTTTCAATTATCTATTCCACGAGATACTCGGGTTTGGATTCCTGATTATGGGTGGGACAAGATCAATCATGCTTATTCTCTTGGAGGCAAAGACCTAGCGATCAGAACAGTGGAAAGATTTCTGGGAGTGAAGATTGACCATGTGGTAGAGATTGATTTCAAAGGATTTTACCGTGTTGTGGACGCCATTGGTGGGGTCGATATTAATGTAGAAAAACGTATGTATTATGAAGACCCTTGGGATTCAGATGGAGGCTTGGTCATTGATTTGAGGCCTGGGATGCAACATATGGATGGACAAACTGCAATTACCTATGTGCGCTATCGTGATGAAGAAGGCGATATTGGGCGAATTACGAGACAGCAGAAATTTTTACAGGCTGTAATGGAGAAAGTAAGTAGTCCTGGAATTGTTACTCGTTTGCCCGCGATTATTTCAGAAGTTAGCTCGGCGATTGATTCGGATTTATCTACCTTAGAGCTTTTGAATTTAGGGAGATTTTTTAAGGATAGCCGAGAAAAAGGACTTTCGACCAATATGGGGATGATTCCTGGTGGGGGCTATTATATTGATGGAATCAGCTATTGGATTCCTGATATGGAAACTCTTTTAAGTAAAATCGATGAGTTTGATGGAATTGCTCCAACGCCGGAATGGAAACGCTGGGCTACGAAACAGAAGGCTCTATACTATGACGAATTGCCTGCTTTTGATGATGAAGGGGTAGGAGTAGATCCAAAGGTAGCTGAGGAAGAGCGGATTAAGCAAAAAGAAGAAGAGGAAAAAAAGAAGAAGGAAGATCCGGATAAACCAGTAAAAGCGACTGGGGAATCGGAGGGTGAAAAAGAGGGGACTTCGGGAAGTACAAAGCCTAAACCTTCTGAAAAACCTAAATCTCCGACTTCGACAAAAGATAGTAATACTCGGCCATCTCCGACAACACCGAGACCATAAAATGAGGGATTCGTCCTATTTGTCTTTTAATTCCTCTATAATTTTTAGGGATTTATGCGGAAGTGCAATCTCTTGTGATGTTTTGCGGGATGCGGAGGTGCAATCTCTTGTGACGTTTTAGGGGATGTGGAGATGCAATTTTTTGTGATTTATTGGCGAGGGTGTAGGAATCCTAAGATTGTCTAGTTACTTGTTACTTGAAGTGAGGCAAGGTAACTTAGAAAGAAGTGAAGGGTTCTCTGATTTTTGAAATTAAGAGAGTTAGAGTATATCGGATTGAGAAAACAGTAGTTTACTAGGTTAAAATGTAAATTGGGTGTAATCATTTTGAATTCGGATTTCTTAAAAAAGTCCCTATAGTCTTCCTTTTGAAAAGAGCCAACTGGCTCTTTTTTTATAGTTACAAGGAATTTGCTAGTTCGTGCCGAAATTAAAAAGAGTGAGGCATAAAGGAGGGGATCGGTTTGGATTATCCAATGTTAGTACAACTTGAAAGTCGGCCGATCCTGATCGTAGGTGCCGGTAAAGTAGCTGTACGTAAAGCCAAGGAACTCATTCGCTGTGGGGGCCACTTGACTGTGGTTTCTCCCAGTGGGGAAGCGGAATTTTATGAGTGGGAAAAGTCGGGTCAGCTTCGATGGATTCGAAGGGATTTTTTACTAACTGATTTAGAGGGACAAGAGTTTGTTTTTGTGGTGACTAATTCTTCAAAAGCCAATCAATTGATTGTGTCAGAAGCTTTGAAATGCAATTTGTGGGTCAATAGTGGAGATCAAAAGTATCCGGGGAATTTCACTTTGCCCTCCAGCCATCGTCAGGGAGATATTTTGATTACTGTCTCTACTGGTGGAAAAAGTCCTGGGGTGGCCAAGCAGATCCGCCAAGTATTGGCAGAAGAATTTGATGATCGCTGGCAAACCTATTTGGAAATAGTGGAGCGCTGGCGCAAGACGATTCGGGATCAAGGAACTGGTGGGGAGAGAGAAACTTTTTGGCGAAACCTTTTGACATTAGAAATGGTGGAATGGGTGAGGCAAGGACGCTTTAGAGAAATAGAGGAGAGAATTCAAAATGGAATTGGTCGTTTTAGGGATTAATCATCGGAGTGCTCCTGTGGCGGTGCGGGAAAATTTTTCGTTTTCTGAGGATCGAATCCGCAGGGCTTATGTTCATATTTTAGAAGAGCTAGAAGTCAGTGAGTGCGTGATTTTATCCACCTGCAATCGGACCGAATTTTATGCAGTGGTGGACAATTCGCTACAAGGGCGGGAGCAATTGATTGATTTTATGCAGCGAATGGGAACGGATCCTTTGATTCCTGTGAAAGAACATTTATTTTATAAAATTGGCAAAGAGGCAATTGCTCACCTTTTTGAGGTATCTTCTAGCTTAGATTCTTTGATCTTAGGGGAAGGGCAGATATTGAGCCAGGTAAAGCAAGCTTATACGGTGGCCCGAGAAAGTGGTGCTACTGGAACCATGCTCAATACTCTTTTCCATCGTGGAATTTATATTGGGAAGCGGGTTCGTACAGAAACTCAGATCGCTCATAATCCGGTGTCAGTGAGCTCTGCCGCAGTTGATTTGGCTCGCAAAATGATGGGAAATTTGGAAGGTAAGACGGTTATGGTGATTGGGGCTGGTCAGATGGCTGAGCTGGCTGCCAAGCATCTTATTGCTGATGGAATTGGTACTATCTTTGTGTCGAACCGTAATTTTGATCGAGCCAAAGATTTGGCCAGACAATTTAAGGGGCGGGCGATTCCTTTTGGGGGCTTTATGGATATTGCAGTGAGTACGGATATTTTGATTACATCGACTGGGGCTCCTCACTACATTGTCAAAAGTTGGGATATGGCCCGCTTGATGGCAGATCGAGAAGGCAAGCCCTTACTGATCATCGATATTGCGGTTC
>JAGOHU010000149.1 GCA_017995975.1 Negativicutes bacterium | reverse complement strand
GGCTAATACAGACCTGACGGTAAACCTTTTAAAGTGGAAGCTGGCAGGAGAAGTGGGCTGAAGGATTTGAAGCTTGATAAATGTAAAGGCTAGGAGGGAACGAAGTGAGAGTTTTTCGTCCAACCACTTGGGAGCGATTTCAGTACCTCTTTTATTATTTCTTTTTTTTCGGATTAGTTCCTACGTTTATCCTGAGTTTTTTTATAGGCTTTTCCGGAATGTTTTTTTGGCTTTTTTTGATCGGCGCCATATGTACAGCTTATTTTTTCAATGTGATTCCACTCTCTCTTTATGAAATTCGTCTGGTTCCTACAGAAATCTGGGTGATCGATCAGGGGATGGGTAGATTTTTGTTTTCTGAAAAAATTCGAATCAGGAGGGTAAAAATAACCGAAAAGTTGAGAATCTATTATTATATATCTCAGATTGGCTTGGGTGGAAATAGAAGAACCGAGTTTAGACTTAGCTTTGTGGCTGAACCAGAAGAGCCAATCCGAATTGTTTATGAGAATATGCAAAGTCTAGGATTGGCTTATAAAGAAATTAAAAAGAGTATTTTCCACAAATGTCATTTAAATCAGTTAATTGAATTGATCGAAACAAAGGCTGAAATATATTCGCTAGGAAAAGTAGGGGTATCGGACTCGCTTTTTTATCTGGACAGGGCAGGGTACAAGTGGAAGGATATAAAAGAAGTAGTCATTGGAGAGACGATCTTTGAAAGAGAATGGGTGGTCTACTTTTGGAATGAATCTCTTAGAGCGAAAAGAGTTCTTTTTCCACCCATGCTAAAAGACGAGGAATACAAATTTTTGCAACTTCTTGAATACAAGCTAATTAAAGAACAGGTCAAATATAGGCTCTAGGCGAAATGGAGGCCAAAAAATGAATCAAGAATTTATCAAAAAAGCCGAATTGATTATTGCAGAGAGGACAGGGAAGAATTTCACGCCTGACAAAGACCCGTATTGTGTATTGGCTTTGCTGGATCATGAAGGAAATCCAACTGGGTCGACTCTGACTGCGGCTGATGCGAAGGGGATCAAAGAACTCTACTTCAGTACTAGTCTTAGCAGTCGAAAAGTAGAACGAATTCACCAGAGCAATCGAGCTTCTGTTTGCTTCTCTGGGATGGACTATAATATTACTTTGGTAGGTACTATCGAAATCTGCATAGGTGCTCAACTTAAGAAAGAGATGTGGTACGATCCGCTGGCGAGACATTTTAGCGGGCCAGAAGACCCGGAATATTGTGTATTAAAGTTTACAACCGAAAGATATAGCTTTTTGATTGACTGGCAGGAAGTACAAGGGATGATTGAATAAAAAAAGGAGCCTGAAAAGGCTCCTTTTTTGTAGATATATTTATTCAATTACTAGGTCATCAATGAGTAAGAGTTCGCTTGGGGTGTAGGCGATGCCTTTGATGATTTTCATTATTTATTTGGATAATGGGATGGGTTGAATTGTTATGAAATTATGTGTTGTTTTTGTGACTGATTTATGAATTTTTAGAGACGGTTTTTTTGAAGATGTACGTTTTTACTGTATTTTTTTATTAATTAGAATTTGAAAATACTGATTATTAGAAAATAGTGGGTGTACAGAAAAATTGAAAAATGATATAAGTAAGTATAAAAACTTGTGCAGTTGTTCAATGAGCTGATTAGTTATTTTATTATGCAGAGCAAAGGAGAGGTATGAAGAATAATAATTTGAGATGGAGAAAAAAATGGTCCTTAGCGATTATGGCAAGTGCTTTTTTTGGTGCTTCGACTTCTGGGGCTATTGGTGCCACAGTGGATGTGGCCAATGAGTCTGATTTGAATGCTGCCATGGGGACTGGGAGCGGAAATGCGATTTTATTGTCCCCCGGTGGGACGATTGTTTTAACGGATGATCTGACCAGTATTACCAATAGTGGCCTGATTATTGATGGAAATGGCGGGAGCATTGATGGGGCGACCAATTTTACAGGGATTAATTCGAGTGAAAATTTAGGAAGAATCCAAAACATTACCATTCAAAATATGTATGGCGGCTCGGGTAGTGCGGTTCAGTTGTGGGGTGCTGGGCTGATTAATGGAATTGACAATAGTAAATTTATCAATAATACATCTGGCTATCGTGGTGGTGCTGTATATGTTGGTCGTGACTTAGATGGGGGAATTCGAAACAGCCTTTTTGAAGGTAATCGTACTCTCAATGGGGGGCAAACTGGTGGAGCCATTAACATTGAGGGAAATCTTACTGGCGGGGTCATTGATACTATTTTTCGCAATAACGAAGCTGGTGGTAATGGTGGAGCGATGAATGTGGGAGAAAGCTTGAGTGGTGGACTTGCAGGTAGTCAGTTTATTGGGAATAAATCCCAGTGGCATGGTGGAGCCATCTATACTTACTCTGATTTGAATGGAAGCCTCAATGGGACTGTCTTTGAAGATAATCAAGCGGGGGTAGATAATTTTTGGGGTGCCTATGGTGGAGCAATTTATCTCTATGAGGGAAATTTGAATGTATCGGTTGATGGGGGACAGAAGGCTCGATTTTATAATAATACCCACACAGTTGACGGGATAGCTGGATTGCCAAATAGTATTAGCTTTGGTAATTATGAAGGTACGAGTGAGGCGAATTTTGCAGTTGATGGGGAGCTTTATTTGTATGATCCGATTGGAGTAGACCCAGGTCAACCTAGTGTACCAGTGACGAAAACTGGCAGTGGTCTGATGGTACTTGGCGGGGTCAACGATATGGGAGCCAGTCAGTGGAATATCAATTCGGGGACTTTCCGCTTGACTTATGATAGTCAGCTGAATTCGGCAAAAATAAATGGAGCTTTGGGCTTTACCTTGGCCAATGGGGCAATTTTAGAAATCGTACCAGATATTACGACTGGAAATGTAAGCCCTGCCGAGATCAATGCAGGCACGATCCAATTGGATGGACAGACCACAGTGGGAGATGACCAACGATTTGTTGAAATTCAGCCTTTAGGTGAGAAAATTCTTTTAAATTTGAGTACTGGTTATACTGGGGCCGGAGAGCTGTTGAATACGCAAGGCATTTTAACTTTAGGCCAATACAAATATGAGTATGAGAATCTGCACTGGAACGGGGATCAGCAATTGGTCTTTACGATTAAGTCGGTTTTGGTAGACCCTGAGTCGACTGGAGGCTATGCAGACGAGGGCTTGCTGATGAGTGGTCTGGCCAATAGAACTTCGAGCCAGATATTTAACCATTTTCCAGTCGCTTTTGGTCAGCTGAATGAACCCAAGGCAGATCGAGCATTGTGGGGGATTTTTTCTAATAACCAGATCAATACCGAGGCGAGAGGGAGCTACCAAAGTTCGAGAGTAAAAGTACCTGGCATGACAATTGGTCGAGACTTGCGAATCGGACAGAGCTCTTTCACAGGGATAGCGGCTTCTATGAGTTGGCCGGACTTTAAACAAGGTTCTCTTCGTGCAGCAGGAAAAGATTTTCGATTTGGTATTTATGGGGGAAAAGCATTTAAAAATCAATTTGAATTTGGTTATCTTGGCACCATCGGAATGGGGCAGATGAATCAATCTCGAATGGCTGGCTCCGATGAAATGACCTCTCGCTATGATGTGCAAAACTATAATTTGGGAATGAGCTTGACCAAAAATATTGTGAAAAATCAAAACCTGTCGTTACGGCCTTTCGTGAGTTATGAGTATTTTCGAATTGGAGGGGATGACTATCGCGAAAAAGGAGAATTTACCAAGGCAATGGCGGTAGAGGGAAGTACCTATGATCTTTCTCAAATCAAAGCAGGTCTAGGAATAACTTGGAAAAAAGATGAGAAAAATCGTATTTCTACAGCTCTCTATTATCAACGTCTGCTCGGAGACACAGATGGGGGGACTTTTAGTGCTATGAGAACCCAACCAGATAGTCGGGTTTTTGTGGCTGGCGGTGGACTTGATAAAGATTCGCTTGGTTTTGAGTTGAAATTGACTCGCCAAGTGAATAAAAGGCTCGATTGGGAAGTGGCTTATCAAGGCTTGATCGGATCGAAAAGTACAAGTCATGAGATACGGCTAAATACGGAATATCGATTTTAATTAAAAAAAGACTGGAGATCCGAGGATCTTCAGTCTTTTTGATATTCTACTATTTTTTCTTGGCTGGGTAGAGACGAGGTTTGATCCAATCGAGTGCATCAGGCTTTAGGAAGCCAGCGCTGTCTTTTGGAAGAGGGATGATCCAGAGAGCTGAGTGGGAGTCTACAGTGTGCTTGAGTGAGGCGTAGACTTCTTGGTGAGTTTTGTCGCTATTGATGAGCCAAAGGCTAGGGAAGAGTGGCAGATGGTCCGGATATAATTTACCCACTTCTTCTGCAAAAGCGTCAAAGCCAGTGGATGGTTCTTCATCTTGGCCAGGCACTTCGTGCTCGTCATGATGACCCCCAGTGCAAGATTCGTCGCCACCATGAGCTAAAGGCTCGTCATGTCCTTTGCCGCCACAGCACTCATGGTCTGCATCGTGGTTTGCCCCGCCGCAGCACTCATGAGCTTTTTCTTCTTGCTCATGCTCGCCACATCCGCAATCGTCGCTATGATGGTGATGGG